>JBKEBI010000028.1:0-8470 GCA_047973085.1 Bacilli bacterium
ATGTTGTTGATTTTAATAAGCCTATTGATTTTTCCAATAGAGATATTAGTTTTACTTACAATATAGATGATTGTAAAGATTCAAATGTTTACATCATAGCAGTACCTACTCCTGTTGATGATAATATGATTCCTAGAATGGATTATGTATTTAGTGCTTCAGAATTTGTTGGAAGTATTTTAAATAAAGGTGATTTAGTAATTTATGAAGCTACAGTTTATCCAACAGCAACTGAAAACGAATGTATTCCAATTTTAGAAAAAGAGTCTAATTTAGTTGCCAAAAAAGATTTTAAGTACGGTTATTCACCTGAAAGAGTGTCACCAGGTACAAAAGAACACGAATTTACAAAAATTGTAAAAGTTATTTCTGGGTGTGATGATGAAACACTGAATGATATGGAAAATATCTACGAAAAAGTTATTGAAGCAGGAACTTATAGAGCTGCTAGCATTAAAATTGCTGAGGCTGTAAAAATAACTGAAAATGTACAACGTGATGTTAATATTGCACTAATTAATGAACTAAGTCAACTATATGATGTATTAGACATTAATATTTATGATGTTATTAATGCTGCATCTACAAAATGGAATTTTGGAAGATATTTCCCTGGAATGGTTGGAGGACATTGTATTTCAGTTGACCCATATTATTTATTACATAAATCAAAAAACCATAAAGTTAGTTTAAATATTGTAGAAGCAAGTAGAAATGTTAATGAACAGTATTTTAAAAAATTTACATATAGAATTATTTCAGAGTTGCTTAAATTAGAGAATAAGGAAAAAAGAGTTTTATTAATGGGAGCAGCATATAAAGAAAATGTTGAAGATTTTAGAAATACAAAAGTAGTTGATATATATAACGAACTGAATAAGTACGGTATAGATGTTAAAGTGACAGATGCTCATGTAGATAAGGTAGCTTTTTATGAGGAATACAATGTTGAACTTTGTGATTTGAATGAGACTGACAAATATGATTTAGTCTTTATCTATCAGCCACATGATATATATACAAAATTAAAAGCAATTGATTTTGAAAAAATATTAGTCTCTAAAGAGGAAAGTACGATTTATGATTATAAAAATGTACTCGGTAAAGAGATCAGGGAAGGGTTTAGGGTGATTTAGATGAAAGAACAAAAATATATGAATCCCTTATTAACCAAAACTAGAATTATTGGCCTAATAATCGCAATAATAATACACATCGTATTTATATGGGGATATATTCAAATATACGAATATTCAACTGCATTGATATATGGATTTAGTATATTCTTTCCAATATTTATGATTTATATTTATTCTAAATTATTTTTCTCATTATTCTATAGAGCCAAAAAAGATAATAAAGAAATAAAGAAGCAAATCATGAATGCTTCTGTTTCACTTGTAGTACCATTCTACAATGAGAAAAAAGAATTAATGGAAAAGCAAGTTGAATCAATTTTAAAACAAACAAAGCCCTTTGATCAAGTTTATTTTGTAGACGATGGAAGTGTAGATAAAGAAACAACAGAATTTTTAAGTATGGTTTGTGATAAAATTCCTAGTTTTCATTTGCATGTTTGCGAGGAAAATAAAGGGAAGCGTGAAGCACAAGGTAAAGTACTAAATCTAATTGATAGTGACTTTATAATGACAACCGACAGTGATACATTTTTCAAAGAAGACTGTCTATATGAATTATTAATACCATTCTTTGAAAATAAAAGGAAGAAAGATGTAGTTGCAGTAACAGGTAAAGTTGTAGGAATTAATGAAAATAAAAATTTGCTTACCAGTATTTTAAATATGAGATATTACAATGCATTTGAATCCGAACGTGGATCTCAATCAGCAACACAGAGTGTAATTGTAGCAAGTGGCCCATGTACTGTGTATAGAGCAGATATTATTCAAGATAATTTACACGAGTATTTAAATCAAATATTCCTAGGCAAGAAGCAAACGTTTGGTGATGACAGATGTTTAACAAACATTTCTTTAAAATATGGAGATGTGCTGTTTCAAAATACCGCAGTTGCAATGACTTTTATGCCAGAGAATATGAAGAGTTTTATGAAACAACAAATTCGCTGGAATAGATCATTTTTTAGAGAAAGCTTACTTGGAGTAATTGCATTAACAAAATTAGGCCGCATTAAACCATTGTTATGGATTATTATGGAAGTGCTATTATTCGCATTAATGTTAACTACATTAAGCTTAGCACTATATAGCATGTTTTTCCAAGATGGTTATTTTGCAATTGAATTTTTCTCTTTTACTTTATTTATTATTGTTAACTCAATAGCACGTAATATATATTATTTTAGAATAACACCAAAAGCTATTTTTCTAGCTCCAATTTATGGCTTTATTCACTTATTGATTATTATGCCTATTAAAGTATACGCGTTATTTACTTTGAAAGATATAAGATGGATAACTAGATAAATTAAAACAATATAATATAAACAACAAAAAGTTTTATCAATTATAAAATATTGATAAGACTTTTTGTTATATAAATTAATGAATACGAAAATAGTAAATCGATATATTTAAAAAGGATTGTTATTATGCTATAATTGTGTTGATATGCTGAATACTTATAAAAGGAGGCTCTTATGAAAGTTGAAATTAGGAATTTTACTTATTGTTATAATAATAATATAGTTTTAGATGATATTAATCTAAAAATAGATAATGGTGATTTCATAGCATTACTTGGTCATAACGGAAGTGGAAAAACAACCCTCATAAAAGCTATCCTAAAAGAAAATAAAGTATCTAATAATAAAATATTTTTAAATGACATTGATGTTAATTATTTTGATGACTGGAACAATATCGGATATGTTGCTCAAAAGTTTATTAATTTCTCATTTAATTACCCATTAAATGTTGATGAAATTCTTAAAACTAGTTTAAATAATAATGAAAAGATTTCTGAAGTTTTAAAGCTAACAAATATTGAAGAATTTAGATATAAAAACTTTAATACTCTCAGTGGTGGACAACAACAACGCGTTTTTATTGCCAGAGCTATTTTAAATAATCCTTCTTTACTAATTCTTGATGAGCCTTTCGTTGGTATTGATGCAGACAGCGTAATAAAATTATTCAGCTTACTAAAAAAAATTAATGAAAATGGTACTACAATTATTTTAATTACTCACCAAGAACATTCAATAAAAAATTATGTGAATAAAGTAATTGTACTAAAAAATAAAGTATTTTATGAGGGAGATAGTGCAAATTATGATAGCAGGATGTGTGAATTATGTTAATTGAAAATTTAATGAAATATGAATTTTTACAATATGCTTACATTAGTGGTATTTTAATCTCATTGCTCTTTCCCATATTTGGAGCTTTTATAACACTTAGAAAACAGATATTTATTAGCGATACAATTTCCCATGTTTCTCTAGCTGGAATAAGTATTGGCTATTATTTGACTTCACTTCTATCAATTACATTTAATCCAACTTTTATAGGAATTATTGCTGCAATATTAGGAGCAGTGATAATTGAATATATGAGAAGTAACTACAAGGGATTTAAAGAAATTGTAATGATTAATGTAATGTGCATTTCAATTGCTTTGGCAATTATTTTTGCAAGTTTCAGTACTTCAAAAATTGCATTCTCAAGCTTTTTATTTGGTAGCATAAATACAATTGAAAAAACAGAATTTTACCTTTTAATAGGACTATTTCTTATTTCAGCAATATTTTTATACAAAAATTACTACACTCTACTTGCAATTAGTATTGATGAAGAACACGCAAGGTTAAAATATAAAAATTTGAATCTCATAAAATATTCATTTGTAGTTTTAATGGCTATTTTAATTGCACTTTCCATTAAAATAATAGGTGCACTTCTTATTAGTGCAATGATTGTCATGCCAGTATCAATTGTTATTAACAAAACAAATTCATTTAAAACATCCAATATTCTAAGTACTATAATAGCACTTATTGCAACAATTACTGGATTAGTTGTTTCATACTATATCTCTATTCCGAGTGGTGCAAGCATTGTTGTTATTTTAGCAATTATTGGAATCGTAAAAAAAATATTTTTTAGGGGGAGTTTATGAAAAAAATTTTAATATTTATAATTTTATCAACTTTATTTACAGGATGCGGCACTAATGAAGAATCTGTCGATATTGTCGTTTCGTCATTTGCAACCAATTTTATTGTCACTGAAATTGTGGGGGAAGAATTAACTGTCCAAAATATTATACCAGAAAATGCTGATCCTCATGAATATGAGCCCACTCAAAAAGAAATAAAATTAGCAACTGATGCCAAAATGGTATTCTACATTGATGATCACTTTGATGAATCATTATCTCAAATTGAAGGTTCCATACCTATTTTAGATAATCTTAGTACTAATTATGATAATCCTCACTTTTGGATAAGTCCAAAAAAAATGGTGGAGGCAACTGAATTTATATATCAAGAACTTGAAGAAGAATACGGTAATAAGTTTGAACAAAATTACCAATCTTTAAAAGAAAAACTTTTAGATTTAGATTTAGAGTATCAAGAAAAATTAAATGAAGTTAAATTTAATACTTTTATTGTTTCACACAATAGTTTTGCTCATTTAAAAGACTATAACATTGAATCAATCCCTTTATCAAACAGCGATCATGAAAACAATGATACTAGTCAAAAAGACATCCTTGATATTATTGAATATATTGAAGAAAATGATATTACATACATTGCTGTTGAAAAAAATATTGCATGTTCTACTTGTGAAGTAATAGAAAAAGAAGTGTCTATTAAAACACTTGAGGTTGATTCTTTTGAATTTACTGACGAAAATACAGACTACTTTTCTATTCAAAGAAATAATCTTGGTAGTTTAGTTAAAATAATGAATTTGTAATATAGTAAATTTAGAACTATATTTTATAATAACCTCTTTAACATATTGTAAATATCATACAAAAAGACCTTAGGCAGTTTTTTAATGGTTCCTACCTAAAGTCTTTTTTATTAGTTGTATATTAAATCATTTAAATCTTGCTCTACTGTAGTAATTGTACTTACATTATAATTTTCTACTAAGAAATTTACAATGTTTGGACTCAAGAACGCTGGTAGGGTTGGACCGACTTTTATATTTTTTACTCCTAAGAATAATAAAGCTAAAAATACTGTGATTGCCTTTTGTTCATACCATGCAATATTATAAGCTATTGGCAATTCATTAACATCACATTCAAATACTTCTGCTAATTTAAGTGCAATAACAGCAAGTGAATAAGAGTCATTACATTGTCCTGCATCTAAAACACGAGGTATCCCATCTATATCTCCTAAATTTAATTTATTATAACGATATTTGGCACATCCGGCTGTTAGTATAATTGTACTTTTTGGAAGAGAACTTGCAAACTCAGTATAATACTTTCTACTACTTTGTCTACCATCACAACCAGCCATAACTACAAATTTACTTATTTTCCCTTCCCTAACCTTTTCAATTACTGTTTCTGCAAGGGCTAAAACCTGATTATGTGCAAAACCTCCAACTATTGTTCCACTTTCAATTTGTGTAGGTGCATCGCATTGTTTAGCAAGTTCAATTACAGGTGAAAAATCCTTTTTTCCATTTTCATCAATTGTAATTTTCTTCCACCCTTCCATACCTGTTACTCCTGTTGTGAATACTCTATCATTATATGAAGCATTCTTTTTAGGTGGGACTAAACAGTTTGTCGTGAAAATAATTGGTCCATTAAATGTTTCAAATGTATCAACTTGATCATACCAAGCATTTCCATAATTACCAACTAAATGTTCATATTTTTTAAGTTCTGGATAGTAATGTGCACTAAGCATTTCACTATGTGTATAGACATCTATTCCTAACCCTTCAGTTTGTTCTAATAATTGCTTAATATCATTCATATCATGACCAGAAATTAAAATAGCAGGGTTATTTCCAACTCCTATATTTACTTCTGAAATTTCTGGATTCCCAAACTTTGTTGTATTAGCTTCATCTAAAAGTTTCATTACTTCTACAGAATACTTTCCAGTTTCAAGCATTAACTCAACATAATAATTTAAATCCTTGTCACTAGCAAGTAAAGCTTCAAGTGCTTTTCTTACAAAAACATTAATTTCTTTTGATTTATAACCTAAATTATTGGCATGATGCATATATGCACTAAGTCCCATTAGTCCATAATATATAGTTTCCTTTAATGAATTAATATCTTCATCATCGGTATTAAAACCACCTTTTTTTAGCTCTTCTGTATAACTTACACTTCTTCCAACTAAACTACTTCCTTCTGTTTCTAAATACCTTTTAACATCATTTAAATCAAAATTTACATTTGTTATTTGTAAAAATAGCATATCAGTTATATATTTATCTATTTCATCAATATCACTATATACTCCTGAATTTGTATCTTTTGCAAGATCCATCAGAAAATTTCTTAATCCCTTATAAATAAAATCTAACTCTTCAACTTTTCCACATGTTCCTATTACTCGACACCCATTTTTTTGTACTTCTTGGCATTGATTACAATTCATATTATCATCTCCTTACTATTTATTTTACATCATCTATAATTAATTATTCGTTGTCTAGGAAACCAAAATAGAATTTTCTTTATTTATTATATTATCAACAGTCAAATCTAATATTACTTCTAATCAAAAAAACTTAATCAAAAACCTTCGCAAAGTTAGCAAAGGTCTATTTTACTTATTAATTCTTAAATTTTGCCCTAACACCAATTAAAACAGCAATTATTAATAACAATGTCATTATATATTCTAAATTCATTCCAGTATCAGGCAACTCTGATTCAGCACTATATTCCCATTGTGCATATAATATTACATCTGAAGCTGGCATTGTACTAGTTGCAAAATTCCATGTATATCCACTTCCATCAGCAGCAGTGTTCCAAGAAAGAAACTTATAATTTTCTCTTGTTGGATTCTCGACCACAGTAGCTAAGCCTCCCTCAATAATAACTTGAGTTTCAGGAGTAGTGCTAGTTCCACCATTAAGATCAAAATTTAAATCATACTCATAAACCCATTCAATATTGTATTTTACCGTCCCAGTTAATCTACCTTGCGTTGCTGAAAAGTCATACTCTAAAGAAGCAGGTAAGCTTTCTGGACTTGCAGTAAAACTAAACTGACGCACAGATGCTGAAAATTTATCAGAATCAATAGCTTCACCATCATATCTAGATGCAACCTTAAAATTAGAACTTACATTATCTGATTTATCCCAAATACTAATATTTTGATCTAACATATAAGGATCTGCAGTCATTAAGTATACTCCATTTTGCGAAACAGCTTTTAAGCTTGAAACAATATTATCAATATAAAACGTTTCTTCACCATCATTTGGTATGACAAATGTAATGTCTGTCTCATAATATTGCTCTAGTGCAAAAGCATCGTATAGAAGATAGTTTTCTATAGGAGTTATATCTATAATATTATTTCTACTTACTTCAAAAACATTTAAGTTAGGAAATTTTGTCTCACTAAGCCCTCTCATTACTTCAACATCATGAAGTTTATTATCAGAAGCATATATTTCTGCAATGTTAGGAAAATCTGCATCTTTTAATGGTTCAATATTTTCTAAATTATTATATGATGCATTTAAATACATCAATGATGGTAGAGAAGCATTTGCAATACTTGAAATATCATTAATAATATTGTGTGAAACATCTAGAATCTCTAATGTTGGAAGATTGACAGTCTCAACAACAGATATATCTTCAATATTATTATACTGCATGTTCAAATCAGTTAAATTTGGATAATATACTGACTGAAATTCACTTATATCACTAATATTTACATTTGTCAGTTTAAGTGACTCTAAGCTTTCAATTGCTGTGAGTGGAGTCAGACTGACATTACTTAAATCGATGTTATTTATATTTATTACTTTTAAATTTGTTGCATTTTCCAGCCCAGAAAATGATGTGATTGTTTCATTATTTACAAATTCAATTTCATTTAATAATAAAATATTATCATATGTTATTTCATCAACTGTTCCTAAACCTAATTCACTTCTTACTGCTTCTTGCAGCACAGGATCAGGCATCCAGTCATCTATACTTGCCGCACTAATATTATACCTTGGTGCTAGTATACTAAAACATACCAAAGCTACTATCCCCATTTTGACTTCATATTAATTGTTTCCTTTCATTTTTTAGGTATTGACTTTTAATCGCGTTACCTATTATAGCTCTATTTTAAACCATAAATTAGTTTCTAACTGTTGCCTAAGCAACACAAAAAAAGAATTCATATGAATTCTCAGACTGTAGACAAAAAGCATTGATATTTATCCTATGTGGATGAATTCCAATGCTTTTGTTATATTTATATGCATATTTCACTAATATTTCCTATACCCTCTGTGCCATTTTCTTTAAG
>JBKEBI010000054.1:0-23609 GCA_047973085.1 Bacilli bacterium
GATTCAAAATTAAATCCAACAAGTACTGCAAAACTAACAACAATAAGAGTAACATTAATTGAGGCAAGTGCCGACAAACTTAAACCAAAGTTTCTAAAAAAGTTTCTAAACGCATCTCTAATATGCCTTCCAATTCCAATTATAAACCTAGTTATCATAGCGATACTCCCCTTCTTCCTCATCTAATACAATATTCCCATGTTCAATAGCAATAACACGATGACGATACTCATTTACAATTGTCTTGTCATGAGTTGCCATAATTACTGTTGTTCCTTGTTCATTTATTAACTCAAGTAATTCAACAATTTCTTTACTTGTATCAGGATCTAAGTTTCCTGTTGGCTCATCGCATATTAAAACCTTTGGTTGGTTAATTAAAGCTCGAGCAATTGCAATTCTTTGCTGTTCACCACCAGAAAGTTGATTTGGATAAAATTTCGCCTTATTTTTCAAGCCCACTTGATCAAGAATTTCTTTAACTCTGCTACGAATTTCAGATCTCTTTAAGCCAAATGTTTCCAATACAAAAGCAATATTTTCAAAAATAGTACGACTATCAATTAACTTAAAATCCTGAAAAACTATTCCAAGCTCTCTTCTTAACTTGTATACATTACCTTTTCTATACTTATTAACTTTCTTTCCATTAAAAGTTACAATTCCTTTTGTTGCAACTATATCACGATAAATTAGCTTTAAAAAAGTTGACTTCCCGGCTCCTGATGGGCCAATTAAATAAATGAAATCTCCATCAAAAATTTCTACGTTCAAATCATTAATTGCAATCACACCATTACTATACTCTTTTGTCACGTTATTAAATTTAATCATCTACTCACCTCTTTAGTTATTAATATACTCTAAATACTTAATAATAAACTCATCAATATCCCCATCTAGTACTGCCTTTACATTACTAACTTCATAATTTGTTCTATGATCTTTAACCATCGCATATGGTTGAAAAACATAAGTTCTAATTTGGGAACCCCAACTATTATCAGTTTTCTGACCACTATTTTTTTCAATAAGTTTTTGCTGCTCTTCTTCTCTAAGTACAGCCAACTTATTTTTTAACATCTCTAAAGCATATTCTTTATTTTGAATTTGACTACGCTCATTTTGACAACTTACTACAATTCCTGTTGGTAAATGAGTAATTCGCACAGCAGAATCTGTCGTATTAACACTTTGTCCACCGGCACCACTTGCCCTAAATGTATCAATTTTTATATCCTTTTTATCAATAACAATTTCAGAACTATCATCAATAATAGGTACAACGTGTACACTTGCAAATGAAGTATGTCGCTTTCCACTTGAATCAAATGGAGAAATGCGAATTAAACGATGCACCCCGCTTTCACTTTTTAAAAATCCAAATACATCAGTACCCTCTATCTCCAAAGTAATACTTTTTATTCCAGCCACATCCCCAGCATGATAATCAATTACCTTACAACTAAATTCTTTGCGTGTAAAAAACCTTGTGAACTGTCTATAAAGCATTTCAACCCAGTCTTGAGCCTCTGTTCCACCAGCACCTGCTTTTATCTCCATAATTGCATTATTACCATCAAACTTTCCTTTTAAAAGCAATAAATGTACTAAAGATTTAATCTTATCTTCTAAAACTGATATCAACTCTAAAGTTTCCAAATATAGTTTTTCATCTTCATCTTTTAACAATTCGCTTCCAACTTCAACTTCTTCAAAAAGTTCCAAACATTCTTCATAAATACTAAGACGATGCTTAAGGCTTCCCAATTTATTAGTCAATTTAGCTGCTCTAGCATGATTATTCCAAAATCCTTCTACTGTAAATTCTTGTTCAATTACAATAATTTCTTCTTTTAGGTTTTCAATGTCTAATATTTCTAAAAGATCCTCTAATTTAATTTTTAGTTCTGATTTTTTATCATTAACTAACCTTAAATCAATCATATTTTTCCACAACAATGCTTATATTTCTTACCACTTCCACAAGGACAAGGATCATTAACCTTAACTTTCTTGCTGGTTACTGGTTTTTTCTTGACATTTTCCTTGCTAGCATTTCGCACTGCTTTTCCTTTAATTACTTCTACACGTTCTGTATTTGTCCTAACTTGGCTCTTCAAACAAAATTGTACAATGTCTTTTTCAATATTGTACATCATATTATCAAATAAACGCTTTCCCTCCATCGTATATTCATGTAGAGGATTTTGTTGAGCATAAGAACGAAGTCCAATTCCTTCTTTTAAATGATCCATTGTATCTATTTGCTTTACCCAGTGAGTATCAAAAACACGTAAAGCAATTACTTTTTCAAATTCATTTCTTGCAGATTCATCTTCTATTAATAAAAGCTTATTTTCATATGATAAAACTACTTTACTAGATAAAATATTAATAAAATCTTCTTCACTAGTATAATCAATATTAGAAATTTTATCATCTTCATTTAAATAATGTGAATTAACATAGTCTATACTTTGAACAACAACTTCATCATTAAAACCTTCTTTTTCCATAACAATGTTTGCTACATTATGTTCACAAACTCTATTTATTAACAATACAATATGTTCATGATATGAATCTAAATCGATAATTTCATTTCTTAATTGATACATAACTTTTCTTTGAGAACTCATAACCTCATCAAACTGTAAGACACGTTTACGCATATCATAGTTGTTTCCTTCAATACGATTTTGAGCACTTTCAATACTTTTAGAAAACATTTTCATTTGAATAGGCTCGTCTTCATCAAGCCCTGCCTTTTGTAATCTTTGGGCATTTTGTGAACCAAACCTCAACATCAATGTATCTTCAAATGAAACATAAAATTGACTAGTCCCTGGATCTCCTTGGCGTCCACTACGACCACGTAACTGATTATCAATACGTCTTGATTCATGACGTTCTGTACCAATAACGTATAAGCCTCCAAGTTCAATGACACCTTCACCTAATTTAATATCTGTCCCACGACCAGCCATATTTGTTGCAATTGTAACTGATCCAGCATGTCCAGCTTTAGCTATTATTTCTGCTTCTCTGAAATGATTCTTTGCATTTAATACTTCATGCTTTATTCCAGCTTTTGATAAAAGTTTAGAAATAACCTCACTAGTTTCAACTGCAACTGTACCAATAAGTATTGGTTGCTTTGTAGCATGAATTTCACTTACATCACGAATAAGACATTTATATTTACCATTCATAGTTGAAAAAACTTTATCTACAATATCTTTTCTTACAATTGGTTTATTTGTTGGAATTGCAACAACATACATATTATAAATATCTCTAAACTCTTCCTCTTCAGTCTTAGCAGTTCCTGTCATTCCTGATAATTTAGAATACATTCTAAATAAATTTTGAAATGTGATAGTAGCCATCGTTTTTGTTTCATCTTTTATTGAAACTCCTTCTTTCGCCTCTATTGCTTGGTGTAGGCCTTCACTAAATGCACGTCCTGGCATTAAACGTCCAGTAAACTGATCAACAATTACTATTTCCCCATCTTTAATGATATAGTCAACTTCATTATCTAAAGTATAATTTGCTTTAAGTGCTTGATGTAGATTATGAACAATACTTGCATGTTCTAAATCATATAAATTTTCTACATTAAAAAACTCTTCACATTTTGCAATTCCATCTTGAGTAAGTGAAACTGACTTTATTTTCAAATCTAAAATAAAATCTTCATCAACCTTCAATGCTTTTGCAGCATTATCAGCATGTTGATATATACTAGTTGTTTGTGTTTTTCCACCAGATATAATTAATGGAGTTCTAGCCTCATCTATTAAAATTGAGTCAACCTCATCTATAATTGCAAAATTAAGTCCACGCTGCTGTACACGACGATTACTATATAAAACCATATTGTCTCTTAAATAATCAAAACCCAACTCATTATTAGTACTATATAATATATCACAATCATAAACTTCACGCTTTTTTTCAGGAGTCAACTCTCGTAGATTTAAACCTACACTTAATCCTAACCATCTAAATAGATCTCCAATTTCACCTTCAGCCTCACGAGTTGCCAAATAATCATTGACTGTAATTATGTGCACACCTTTTCCCGTAATTGCATTTAAATAAGCAGGAAGCACAGATGTTAAAGTTTTTCCTTCTCCTGTTTTCATCTCTGCTATGTTACCATAGTGTAAAACAATTCCCCCAATTAATTGAACATAAAAAGGTTTCATTTTAAGCACTCTATAACTTGCTTCACGTACTACAGCGAATGCTTCAACAAGCATACTGTCTAAGCTTTCACCTTGTTCATATCTTTCTTTAAATTCACTAAATTTATTCTGTAGATCACTATCACTGTAGTCTTGCATAGTACTATCTAATTTTTCTATCTCATTAGCAAGTTTTTCTGATTTTTTAAACTCTGAATTTGATGAGTCAAATCTTGCTAGTAAACTTTTTAACATATCTTCATCTCCTCATAAAAAAACTATTATCATTATATCATATTTTGTAATTAAAATATATTTATATCCTTATTTTTATTTTATTTTTTTTTATAAATAGTACAAGTGTTGTAATAAAATATTTTATCATAAAAAAGTTAAAAAAATAGTGCACATTTTTAAAAATATTGGTATAATAAAATAGGTGATAAAAATGAAAAAATATAAAACTCCAATCTTGCAAATAATGATACTTTCTATATTGATAGGTGCGTTTTACTTATACACTGGACAAAATGCTAATACACTACAAGAAACACCTGTCATAAATACGGATGTAATTTTAAAATACGGTAAAAATCCTGATACATTTATTAGTTCTCAAAGTAAAAACACAGACTTATATTACACAAATAAAAATCTGGAACTAAAAAATAAATTATCACTGGAAAACTCCATTTTAGGTAATACTGTTGTACAAACAAATAATAAAGTATACGTCAATAACTTTGATGAAATTACTGTTATAGGTAAAAATGAAAGCATAGTTTTTGAAACAACCATGGATAAATACCTTTTGAGCTTAATATATAATCAACAAATATATGTTAAAAATGTTTATGCAACTGATGATTACTATCATAGTATTACAGAAGTAAAGCTTGAGTCAACCATCAACCATCCAACTGATGCATCAATAATAACTCAAATAAAAAATGGTAAAAGACACGATGTATTGATCTACAACAAAGTTGATGCAATTACTTATGATGAGGAAAACAATGAATTCTTTGTATTCTATACAAGTTCACAGTCAGCTAATTCACTCCATATGTTTAATGATTTAATATGTGTAAAATTAAAATGGAGTAAAGAAGAAAATAACTTTGTATTAGATACTACTCAAAGCACTCAAGGTCATAAGCTATCTTCTCAAGGTATAAGCTATTTCTCTCCTATTATAGGCGACCCAAATAAAGTATATTTCAGTAAAGAAGTTGGACTAAGTGATAAACAAATTTATAACTATTACATAGCTGACTTTAATCCAACTACTATGAATATTGAAAATGAACAATTAATTTATTCAAAAGAAGTTAAAGAAAACAGCACTTTAGATGTAATTAACTGCTTTGAAATTAAAAATAATTTATATATATTCTTTTCAGATTTAACATATAATATCATTAATTTAGAAACAGGACTTATCACAGAATATGTTGTAGCAAATACTGGTAAAATAAACTCTATTAATTATACAACTGATGGAGAAAGCATCTACAGTATTTTTACAACTAATAATACAATTTCTTTTGCTGAGATAAATGAGGGAATTTTAATTAATAGGGTTACAGTAACTAATAAAGACTTAGGAATAGGGCTATTTGACAATGATACAATTTTTGACTTTACTGTCATAAAATAGGCTTTTAAAAAAAACTCAAAAAAGTTGTTGACATTTACTTTCTGTTAAAGTATAATTATATAGGAAGTAAAGTTAATGCCTCTTTAGCTCAGTTGGTTAGAGCACTTGACTGTTAATCAAGGGGTCCTTGGTTCGAATCCAAGAAGAGGCGCCATTTAGATAAAATTAAGTAAGCAGATAGCTTACTTTTTTTATACTCTAGTATAAAAAAGTTGAGGGATATATTTTCTTCAACTTTTTTATAACTAACTATTCCTTTTTCTTAAAACTATAAAACCTACACTCATTATTAATAAAACTATCGAGTAATTTTTCATACCAGTTTTTGGTATTGTATGATTAGTACTTACCGAATCATCTACTAGTGAATTTGTAGGTGGCTCTGGCTCTATTGAAGAATCAATCACATTAACAACTAATTCAACATAATTTGCATTTTTATCACTGTCTTCAACTCTAAGGTTAATTACGTAACTCCCAACAGTAGTAAAATTAACATTATGGTCTAAGACTGTTATATTAGAACTAATATCTCCATCTTCAAAATCACTAGCTGTCACTTGTGAAACAATATCATTAATAGAAGTAGTGTTTCTAGTTCTTTGCATCTCCACTTCATAACTATCTTCTACATTCATAAAAATCGGGCGAGAAAGTTGAGTAGTATTTTTATGCTGCTCCATTTTTTCTTCTCTATCAGTTTCATCTAATTTAGAAATCATTTTATTAAGATAAATAATTTGATCTTGATGATAAAATTGAGTAACTCCACTTTCAATACTTTCTGCATAACCATCAATAATGTCTGGTAAAATATTTTCTCCATTTACATGAGTTCCACTGCTATCAAAGCTCATCACATAAGGTGAACTTTTACTGTAAATATTTAAATTTGTATGATTGTTACTACCGTCTGAACGATTAGGTTCAGCAGCTGTTATCTCCAAATAATATCCTTCTTCAATTGGAATATCAATAACTTCAGCATCAAGAGCTATATCACCTATAAATGATTTCTCAAAAATTACACTATTTTGATTATCATAGATTTTAACATTAGCAAACTCTTCTCCACTATAATATACATGAGGAGCTCTATTTAAAATATTTATTCTAATATTATCCGAGCTTGTAATTACATCTGCAAACCTATAGTTTGAAAGACCTCTTAAATAAATTGTATTTTCACTATCAATAGTTCCATCATTTGAAGCATCTTTTTCATATACAACTTCAAAACTTGCTTCTCCACTTTCTGTTACTGTCAATAATTTATCTGAATTGCTAAAATATGTCCCACTTTCACTATTTGGAACGAGTATACGATATACTCCAGCAGGAACATCTTCAAAAATTACTTCATTTGAAAA
Organism: Bacilli bacterium; assembly: GCA_047973085.1. Classification (GTDB taxonomy): domain Bacteria; phylum Bacillota_I; class Bacilli_A; order JBKEDG01; family JBKEDG01; genus JBKEDG01. The sequence goes on from JBKEBI010000054.1 coordinate 7,227, forward strand.
AATTTCTTTTTCTAATTCATAAGTCCCATTTTTTAAAATAATTTTTTTGTATAAAATTTCATTTAAATCATCAATGTTAACATTAATATTAACATCACTTTTTAAATCTAAATTAGAAAATTGATCATCTCTTAGTAGGCTTGTATCAATCATTTGGTAATCTGCCTGTAAATTAAGAGAAGCTGCAACTTCTTGTCTTTTAGCATCATCTTCAATTATGTAGTTTAAGTATTGAGCATAACTTAAGTCTCTAATATCTGGATTCTCTTCAATTTCAGTAGTTATATTTATATGACTAGCCTCAAAATGTGGAACAAAATTTACTTCCGAATATTTTGAAAAATATAAAGCCATTAAATCTGAATTTGAATATTCTAAATGCTTGTTTCCACCCTGATTAGCTAATTCGCGAAACTCAAGATTAAAACCTCTAAATCCTTCATATCCAAATGAATCAAACATACCTGCAAAGAAGTTTAACATTGTTGTAGAGTTTCCATTGTCATATCCTGTTTTGGCAACACCTTGTAGATTCTCCACAGTCATTCTGCTAGAACTATATACATTATCTCCATTCCACATGTCATCAATTCTTGAATTATGAGCAAAAATATTATTCCATACTTCTCTAACACTTATTGAATTAGAAAATTCACTTCTTTTGTCCATCATTGAATTTTGTTGATAGCCATGTCCAACTTCATGTTTTTCAACCCATCCAATACTTAAATACCTGTAACCAAAACTTGTACTACTCATAGCAGTTTCTAAAACACCATAATATGCAAGACCTGGACCATCATTATTAGCTTTCGCAAAAAATTGTGAAGGGGTATTATAGTGTACAGGATTCTCAGGATTATCTTCTAACCCAAGTAGGTAATCATATCTATCTATTAAATCCGTATAATATTGAAGCAAACCATCAAGGTTATCAAAATGACCTTTTGAATCCAAATTTCTAAGATATTCCTTATCTGCTTTGGGAATTAAAAACTTGATTGCTTCACATTCAATAACTGCATATGATGCATCAATACTATCCCAATAGTTAAAAAATTCTTCTTCATTATCTCCCATACTGTAGTAAGGAACTTTGTTTAAATCCTCTGAAAAACTGTATTCTAACTCTACAGTATAATTTCCACGAGGTATCCTCGCAAACAATACACTCTCATATTCTACAATAAACGTCATTTCACTACCATTTTTTGAAATATCGTAATTTTTTTCAGTTGAAGAAGCATTGTTTAACGCTTGTATTCTAATATCAGTTTTATTTAACCCTGAAATTTGTCTAACTTTCACTTCAGTACCAGCAGGAACAATATATGGAATTAACTCTCTTGTGTGAAGTTCTCCACGATATAAAGTAGCAGCATCTGTATGTGCTCTACTAGGTAATGCCTCAACTACTAAAGTTTCTGTTATTTGTGCATTAATTTTAGCATCAAAATTAAATATAAAAATACTTGATAAAATTAGTGTGATACTAAATAATGATTTTATAATTTTTTTCATTCATTCTAACTCCTATCCTATAATAAAAATACATTCGCTTATTATTATAACACATTTATTAATAAAACTAAAATATATTTTTATATTATTTCTATAAAGATGATATAATATAAAAAAGGAGAAAGTATTATGGAAAATCATAAAATATTTAAAATGAAATTTAACTCAGTATACCCACTATATATAAAAAAGGCAGAAAGAAAAGGTAGAACTAAAGAAGAAGTGAACGAAATTATATTTTGGTTGACTGGTTATAATCAGGAGTCCTTAAATAAATTACTAGAATCAAATACTGATTTCGAAACATTCTTTAAAAACGCTCCCAAAATTAATCCAAATATAAAGTTAATTAAAGGAAAAGTATGTGGCATAAAAGTTGAAGAAATTGAAGATCCACTAATGCAAAAAATTAGATATTTAGATAAATTAATTGATGAACTTGCTAAAGTAAAAAAAATTGATAAAATTAAAATAATATCATAATTTTTTAAAAAAAATTAACAAATAATAGCATGGAAGATAACCCCTTCCATGCTATTGTTTATATAAGCTTATTTTACAAAATATATTTTATCATTAAAAAAAATGATTCTCATTTTACTAAATTATTAATCTAGCATATTGAGATCGGTATCTTATATTTAAACCAAATTTTATTTAACTATTTTTGTTCCACTCTCACCTTTTAATGCCTTAGCAGCATTTTCAAGTGAAGCAATTACAGCAACTCTATCAATTTTAGAATTTGCAAATTTCATACATGCCTCAACTTTTGGAAGCATTGATCCTGGTGCAAAATGTCCCGCTTCACAAAATTCTTTAGCCTCTTTAACTGTAATAGTTTCTAAATCAATCTGATCTGGTTTTCCAAAGTTAATGCTAACTCTATCAACTGCAGTTAAAATAAATAAGTAATCAGCATCAAAAATTTCAGCTGCAAGTTCACTAGCAAAATCTTTATCAATTACAGCAGGAACACCATAATATGAATTACCATCCTTATAGACTGGAACTCCTCCTCCTCCACAAGTAATAACAATATTACCTGTATCAATAATTGATTTTATAACATTTTTTTCTACAATGTCAATTGGTTTTGGTGAAGGAACTACTCTTCTATAACCTCTTCCTGAATCTTCTTTAATACTAAATCCTTTTTCATCAGCAAGCTTTTTTGCTGTTTCTTCATCATAAAACGCTCCAACTGGTTTTGTAGGATTTTTAAATGCAGGATCATTTTTATCTACCACTACCTGAGTTACAATACTTGCACATCCATTACTAATATTTCTATTTTTTAGTTCTGTTTGAATAGCATTTTGTAAATGAAACCCAATATATCCTTGACTCATAGCTCCACATTCAGGAAAAGGCATCTCTGGTGTCCCGTGATCACTTGTTGAATAATCCATAGCTAAATTAATCATTCCAACTTGTGGCCCATTTCCATGTGCAACAATAAGTTCATGGCCTGCTTCCACTAAATCTACTAATGGTTTAGCAGTTGCTCCTACAAGCTCCAACTGCTCCTTTGCACTATTTCCAAGGGCGTTTCCACCTAGTGCCACTACAATTCTACTCATAATAACCTCCTATGTTTTTATTCTTTATATAAGAATAATCCGATAATTGTTGTAATTGCTGTACCAATTATCAATGTCATATGATACAGTATATCAAATTCTCCGGTATAAAACAATAAAAATACACTTATCGCTATAAAGAAAAATCCTAGTATTGCTGAAATATACAAGCCAATTTCTCCCCCAGGAACTTTATACGGTCGATTAGAAGCATCCATTTTTCTAAGCTTAATTGCTGCTGGAAATAGCCATAAATATGGTAATAAAAATATTACAAAGCTAAACGCAAGTATTGTCCAAAATGCATCATTAGCATCTCCACTTAGAGAAAAGTTGAGTATTATAAGACCTGTTGAAATCACTCCCATTAATATATATGATCCATAAGGTGTATTATATTTTTTATGCTTAACTCCTAAAATTTTAGAATTTTTGGAAAAATCGGCTGCATCAAGTACTTCTACACCACCCATTGACCATGAAATCATATTTGAAACAAGTGTAAATAAAGTCAAAATCATAATCAATTTAAACGCGATTCCTTGAAAACTTCCAAATACAGAAGTTAATTCTTCAAGTGCAAACTGAAACCCATTTAAAGGATCAATTTGCTCTGCTGGTATTGCAACAAGTACTCCAAATGTACCCACAATATATAGCACCGCAATAATTACACCAGCCATTATTGTCATTTTAGGAATATTCTTTTCTGGTTCTTCAATCTCAGAGGCTATAGAACTAATTAATTCAAATCCAAGCAAGTTATATACTATTGCTGAAATAAATGTAAATGTATTCAAATCAAAACTAGGAATGAAATTAGAAAATGAAAAATCATTATTAGCACCATTTTGAATGAAATATAATGTTCCTAAAAGTCCAAAAATTACTAAAACAGCCACTTTACAAATTGCTGCAACATTTGTTACTGCTACACTAAGCTCAACACCGCGTATTCCAATAAAAACAATTACCCAACACATAAATATTGCAATAATACCAGATGCAAACAAGCTCATATTAGGAACAAAAGTGTACCCAAACCATGTACTAAAAGCAATAAAAACAGCAGGCATCCAAAATGCAACATTTACCCAATAATACCACCCTACTAGTGTAGCTTGTAATTCTCCAAAAGCACGCTTTACCCATACAAATATTCCTCCATCTTCAGGGTATGCTGCACCAAGTTCTGCATTAATTAAACCATATGGTATAAAGAAGAATATTGCAGTAATTATCCAAATAGTAATACTAGATACTCCCATTGCAGCAGGAGCAACAAACGTATCTAAAACGATTATTCCACAAACAGTAAAAGTAATCATCTTAAATAAATTTACTTTTTTCTTTCCCATACTATTTTCCCCTTCCTAATGGTTGTTGTTGTGTGATGCAATGAATATTTCCTCCACCTAAAATTATCTCCCTTGCATATATACCTTCAATAATATAAGTTGGAAATATTTTTTGTAGTGTATCAATAGCATTCTTATCATATTTACTATCATTAAATAACGGTAATATAATTGCCCCATTAGCAATATAAAAATTAGCATACGAAGCTGCTTGACGATCTCCAACTTCACGCGGTAATGTACCACCTACCCTATCTACTCCTAAACTTTCTTCTTCAGTAATTAAAATCTCACTTGGAATATGTAATTTATGAATTTTAAGCTTTCTTCCTTTAGCATCTACTTGTGATTCTAAATAATCAAGTGATGCTTTGCTCATTGAATATTGTGGGTCTGTTTCATCATCACACCACGCAAGAACAAGTTCTCCAGGAGCACAATAATGAACTATATTATCTACATGCTCGTTTGTTTCGTCTAAATATATTCCATAAGGTAACCATAAAACTTTTTCAACATTTAAATATTCTTTTAAAATATTTTCTATTTCTTCCTTATTCAAATCAGGATTTCTACTTTCATCAAGTAAACAGGTTTGTGTTACAATTGCAGTTCCTTCTCCATCAACATGAATCGAACCACCTTCTAAAACAAAACTACTTAAGGAATAGTAATCTTTATTTTCAATACCACAAACTTTTTTCGCAATTTTATCATCTTGATTCCAAGGAAAATAAAGACCATCTACAAGTCCTCCCCATGCATTAAATCTCCAATCAATTCCTCTAACATCTCCAAAATCATTAACTACAAATGTTGGCCCAACATCTCTCATCCATGAGTCATCACTGCTCATTTCAACAACTCTAACATTAGCTGGTAGCATATCAACAGCATTATCATACTGCAACTTTGAAACACACATTGTAACTTTTTCATATTTTGAAATAACTTTGGCTACTTCAGCAAATGCTGCTTGAGCAGGTTTTGCTCCATTTCGCCAATTATCAGTGCGTTCTGGCCAAATCATCCAGCATCCTTCATGCTCTTCAAATTCTCCAGGCATTCTGTATCCATCTTTTTGGGGTGTTGATTCTATTTTTTTTGACATATTAACCACCTATAATTTTTCTAGAAATTTACAAATTTTATCCTCATGTTCTTTAATTACTTCTTCACTTGGATTTTTAACAAATTTATGTGTAAAATAAACTAAAATCGCCATTTGTGCAGTCAATCTATTTTCTGCCTCATCAAAAGCTACACTATAATCACTTTCAAGAGCCTCACGTGTAACTTCTTCCTTATCATTTGCAGGCAAAAAGTGGAGTAATATTACACCCGGCTTTGCTGCTTCAAGTAATTTTTCTGTAATTACATAATCTGGCATAAATGCAGCAAGTCTTTCCTTTTTTTCATCCATTTGAGTTACCCAATAAAATGAATCTCCATATACAACATCACATTCACTAATTTTCCCTACATCATCAGTGATTTCATAACTTGCACCACTCTCAAGACAAAAACCATCTGCTAAATCTAACCATTCCTGCTCTAAATGATATTTTTGGGGACCAATTTGTTTAAAATTGATTCCATACTTGCAACAAGTAAGTAAAAGTGACCTACAGACATCTGTCGCATCTCCCATAAATGCTAAAGTTTTTTCGCTTAGTTCTTCACCTTTAGGTAAGTGCTCTTTAATTGTAAATAAATCAGCTAACATTTGTGTTGGATGATACCTTGTATCAAGTCCATTTATTACTGGAACTGTTGACATTTTGGTTAATGCCTCAACTATTTCAGGGTCATTAGTTCTTGCCATGATAATATCACACATTCTAGATAACACCCTAGCAGTATCGTCAATTGATTCTTTAGCTCCTAAATGAATATCTCGTGGAGATAAAAACAAAGCATGTCCTCCTAATAATGTTGCTGCCACCTCAAATGATACACGGGTCCTAGTTGATCCAGCTTCAAAAATCATTCCACAAGACATATTTTTAAATAATTGAGGAATGGCATTATCTCTTCTGGCATTTTTAAGCATTGACATTAATTCCATCATATCATCACACTCTTGCTTTGAAAAGTCTTTCATACTAATCATATGTTTTAAGTCTTTTTTGTTTAAATCTGTCGCACTTGAACTTGGTAATTTCATAATTAATGACCCCTTTTCTTTCTATACATACGTTAAAATAAATTTTACTATTGTTATTAATAGTATCAGCCAATTATTCTATTTCTAATTTATCTTTATTTCATTATATATAATTATACATATATTGTCAATATAATATCTGATTATGTACATTATAATATTATATATTACTATTAATTTGTCTGTTTATGTAATTATTATTGTAATGAATGTCATTATATGATATACTAAAATCAAATTTGATACAAGAGGAGGTCATTTATGGATAAAACAAATTATTATATAGTAAAAGAATTAGCTAAAAATGCAAGAAAATCTGCAGCAGATATTGCTAAAGAACTTAATATCAATGAACGAACTGTAAGCAGAAGAATTACAAAACTGATTGAAGATAAAGTAATACATACTACTACTATTGTAGATCCTGCTATTTTTGGATACAACTCAATTGCAGACATCAATCTAAAAGTTGAGGAAGAGTATTATGAATCATTCATTGAAGAATCTATAAATAATCCTAATGTTTGCTATATTGCAACAGGCTGGGGAGAAGCAAACCTTTCAATTGAAACAATATTTAAAGATAATAATAAAATGTATGAATTTATTAATAATACTCTAAAGCATAAAGAAGGAGTTAAAGTTGTAAACTTCTTTATTATTCCAAAAGTAATATATAATATTAACCAGTGGTTACCTACTGAAGAAGATTTTATTGAAAAAAATTAATCACCTTCAAAAAAGAGCTAATTTAAATATAGCTCTTTTACAATTTCTATTTGATTTTATATTCTTTATTAACATATTTAGAAGTCATTACCTTCAAACAACCAGGATATGTTATATTAAAACTTACAATGTCTCCAAGTTTATAAGTATTTGGAACTTGCAAAACTATATGGTCAGAAGAACTACCCAAAATCTCAACACTAGGATCATTTGGTATCATTTCTTCAATATCAATATCTTGTCTTCCAATTGCAATAATAGCACGAATAATTTCTCCTTTATCTTCAAACTGAACCTCTTTACCAAAAGCATTTAAACAACTTTTTCCAATTGGTATTGAAGGTTTTTTCTTAAGCTCAACTATTTGTGCTTTAAGCTTAAATGGATTGTGATGATACCCTTCTATAGCAGCATCATTTAACCCAATACCAAGAAATATTGCTGAACCTACTCTTAAATGATTAATACAGCTAGGCATTGAATCTAAAAGATGTAGGCAATTACTTGAGCCTGCACTCACCACTTTTAAATTAATTTCATATCTATCTTCAATTACACTTTTTCTTCTACAAAGTTCTGATAAATTTTCATCTGTGGGCATTATACCACCATAACATGCCCAATTTGTACCTATTCCAATTAAATTAACGTTATCTAATTCTAAAATTTTTTCTACAGTCATGTACAATTCTTCTTCATAAAAACATCCTTCACGAAGATCACCTAAATCAGTCATTAGAATTAAGTTGAAAATTTTATTTTGCTCTACTGCATATTTTGAAATTTTCAAAGCAGTATCTACTTCTGAAATCAAAGAACAATCACAAAATTTAACTACATCACAAAGTTCACTTTCCATAGGGATTCTAATTAAAAGTTTTGTAACATCTAAATGGTTAATAGCTTTCAAATTTTCTAGCCTAGAGTCTCCTATTTCAACTACACCAGCTGAAACAATATTTTCCATAATTGTAACATCTCCACTAATTACTTTAGTAACAGCAGCTATATTAATTCCATATTTAGATGTCTGTTTAATTACTTTTATTACATTATCACTAATTTTATTTAAGTCTATTTCAACACATGGATACTTCATAATTTACCTCCCAATTTTAATTAACTTTATCATTAATAAGAAATAAAATCAATAGTGAAATTAAAAATATAGTCTAAAACAATTTTTCTAACAAAAAAACAGCTAAGATTAATTAGCTGTTTTCACGTATTATTCAAATACTGTTTGCTCTTCAACTTCTACAGTTAAAGCATGTAACGCCTTTTCAACAATTGAACGACGTAATTTTTTCTCATCCTCTGCACTTAATGCTGGATTACCAAATGGATGAGGTATTGCAATTGCAGGAACAATTCTATTAGCTCCTACTGTTAGTGAAATAGGGACAACTGTACAAACATGTACTACTGGAATACCAGTTCTTTCAATCTCTTTTACCATCGTTGCACCGCAACGTGTACAAGTACCTCAGGTAGAAGTTAAAATAACTGCATCAACCTTGTCATCTATTAAAAATTGTGCAAATTCTTTTGCAAAAGCAGCAGAATTTTTTGTCGAAGTTCCATTACCTGTTGTAGTGTAATAGTATGGATGAAGTGATCCAATTTTTCCTTCACTTAATAAATCCTTTAATACATCTACAGGAACAACACGATCAGGACGTTCATTAGCATATACAGGATCATAACCACCATGAGCAGTTTCTCCCATATCTTCTAACTCATACTTACCGTATTTTGAAGCTGATGAAGATTCAATTCGATCAGGATTTCCACTTGGAACCATTCCACCAGATGTAACTAAAGCAATTCTTGCTTTACTCATATCTTTAATAGCAGCACCTGGTTCTACATTATCAAACACAGGCATAGGGTATTCTGTTGTAAATTCGTTTCCTTGTAATTTATTTACAAGCATTTCAACAGCACGCTCTGCTCCTGGCTTATCTGTAAAGTAATTTACACGAGCTCCTTGTGCAAAATATCCTTCTTCTTCTGGAGTTCCAATAGCTTCTCCATTTAAAACTTTAAGTGCAAATGCGCTCATAGCAGGAACTGCTTTTCTCATCGCTGCAGCACTATCTCCAGTAGCAATGATATGAACATCTTTTCTAAACATATCAACACCTGGATTTTCTTCGTACATACCAGTTAATACTGGAATGTTTAATTCTTCTTTAATCATTGCAGCCACAGTAGCACAAGCAGTACCATAACGCCCTGCATTGAATGCTGGACCTGCAATAAACATATCTGGATTTTGGCTCTTAACCATTTCTAATATTTCTTTTTTTGCATCTTCTAAATTTTCGTTAAAGTATGAATCACCACAAACAATTGTTGCAACGATTTCTCCAGCATCACCTAATGCACCATTAAGTGCGGCACCTGGACCAACTACTCCTTCACGAAGTTCTGCAGGAATGTGTGCTTGTTCTTCTCCACCAATACCTGCAAAAAATTGATTCACATAATGAACAACTCTTTTACTCATTTGTTTTGCTCCTTTCTATTAATATGTCTTTGCTGACATTTTATTAAATCCTAGTTCGTTAGTAGCCCCAGTAATAATTTGAATTTCTGCTTCAATTGAACCATCTTCTTTTAATGATCCTGCAAATCCACCAGCTACAGTATCAACAAAATTTAATGTACCAATAACTTTATCCATTGGAGGTAAAGTTATTAATTGGTTAGCATTTCCACCTGTTACAACTGCATCTGCTGCTTTGTCTGCATCTGCAAGTGATTGTGAAGTTCCTTCACGACCAGCATACTCATCTGTAACGATTACAGTCTTAATTCCTTCATTTTCAATCTTCTTACAGTTCATAATTAAATCTGTATCTGGATTACCGAATCCTTCTTGAGAAATAACTACACCATCAAGACCTAAGAATGCAGCTAATTTAGCACTCATATTAGAAGATCTTTCCTTGTCAGCAAGGTAAACATTTTCATTAGTGATAATTACACCCATGAAATTAATAGTTTTCCCATGTTGAGCATATAAATTTTTAATAATTGGATTGTTTTGATGATGATAAGTAGTATTCTTATCACAAGCCGATACACAGTTTCCACTTAATATTGCTCCATCCATAATTTCTGTTGGATAAAGAATTGTTGGAATAATTTTCTTTGCATCAACACCATAAACATATGTATCATGTAATAAACCTTGAGTTTGTAACATGTAAACATATCCAACTTTTGGTAATTCTGGATGTTTAGCAGCTTGTTCAACAAATGGTAAAGTTTCGTAAGTATCCACTGAATCAGTTTTTACTTCAATACTTAACTTACCAATAAAATCAGCTAAATTTAATCCAGCCATTCTACAAGCTTCCTCATGTGCATATTGATCAATTCCTTCAGCCGGTTCCATAATTAATACTAAGTTGTTTAACTTAGAAAATGGAGTATACTCCGAACCAAGACCTGTCATATCAATAATACCTTCTTGGAAACCAACAATAGAACCACATGTAACAACAGCCATGTTATTTAAAACATTAGTTCTACCTTCACCTACTGTATCTACTTTAGATACAACACCTGGGAAAATACCACCTTTCCCTTCAACCTTAACACGTGGTTGAATAACGTCTTTTACAGGAGTAATTCTTACACTTTCTCCTGGCTTTGCGATGTCAACATCAACACTAGCTAAACGCTCATCAGCAGAAGTCATATCTATCACTTCTTGCTTGTTGATGTATAAAACACCACCTTCAATTTTTGAAACCTCAGAAAATTGTATATCTTTGATTTCAATATTTCCTATTTCTAGTTTCACTTGTTTGCACCTCCCTAAAATATGTAAAATGCTCTAGGCATTTATACCAAACTGCTTATGTGATTCAATTGCACTTGTAATCACATCGTAATCTACTACTGAAAAATCATCTAACAACTTTTCAGTATATTCCTTAACTTTACTTTCTTCTATCATTCGCTTTGCCATTGCATATGCATCACTTATCATAGTTTCTGAAGTAAAGTTATCTGCCCCTTCACTAATCATAATTGACTTAAAAGGCGTCTCTCCTGGCTTAATACTTCCAGAGAGAGGATGTGACAATAATACATAACCATTATGAATATAATCCCTTACTTTTTCAATAACAGCTAAATAATTGCCATCAACAATTTCAACGTCATACTTATTACTATACGCATCTATAACACGATGATTATTGGTAATAATCTTCATAAATAACCTCACTACATTTCTTTGATTTTAGATAAAATAAAATCTTTTGGTTCCATTCCATCAATCGTAACATCCATTGTACCACCAAAAACATCTACCATAACTTTAAAGAAATTTATATATAATTTATTTCCATCAATATAGTATAACTTACTATGTCCTGGAACAAAAATAACTTCAGCATTAGCTTCAACATCATCCAAATTTAATGCTTTAATTGGATCAATCATTGCTTGAGTTACACCAAGGTCTTCACTCATCCACATATTATTATTCCAGAATAATCCCTCAGTTTTAGTTCTAGAAGAAAGAACCTCTCTATTAGTAATAGCGCTCAAAACTTTTCTAACGCTTTCAGCATCAAATTCGTCATTAAAAAGTACCTTCATTTCTTCACGAGAAGCCACATCATTTAAATAAATATCTGAAACCTTTTCTTTATCTTTTGTACTATGCCAGAAAAATAGCATCATTTCAATCAGTTCTAAATTAATCTTCACTTTTAGTACCTCCACAATAATTGTCAATAACTATTTTGTGTATGTATTTAGATTATTAAATGTTTAACACATACATTTATATTATACCACCAAATTTAGAGAAAAGTAAATGATTTATGTAAAAAAAAATCAAAAATTTCAAACTCAAAAATGGATAATTCTAATTTTGAAAATATGCATTTATTTTCTTTTATAATTAATAAAATATTCGATACTAAATAACAATATTAATTTTATTTGAATCCAATAAATTATTTATCCATATAACTATTATCTATTTTATATGTTACATGTGGCATATTTGCGCTTATTTTACTAAAGTCTTTATAATATGTAAAATAAATACTTTTTATATAATATTTATAAATACTTATTGACTAACAAAATAATGTGTGCTAAAATTATTTTCAACAACATAGAAAAAAGCACAATCATGGTAGCATACTACAGAGAATGTACGTTGGTGAGAGTACACATATAAAACTATGAATTGGAACACTTTTTGAGTTGAGTAGGAGAAAATATAGTAGACTACTCCGGCTAATGTCCGTTATAGCAAAGAGATGATATATGTATATCAAATTAGAATGGTACCGTGACTTAATAGTTGCTTCTATATAGAAGCAACTATTTTATTTTTAATATACATATCTCAAGTAGAATGGTACCGCGATTTTAATTGCTTCTATTATTATAATAGAAGTTTTTTTATTACAAAGGAGAAAAATTATGACAAGTACAAAATTATTACAAACACAAATCCAAATTAAGGAAATAAAAGATTTTTTCCAAATTAATCTTGCTAACAATTTAAATTTAGTAAGAGTTTCAGCCCCACTGTACGTAGTAGAGGAAACTGGATTAAATGATAATTTAAATGGTATAGAAGAACCTGTCTCATTTAAAGCATGTGGTTATGATAATATTCAAATTGTCCACTCACTAGCAAAATGGAAAAGACAAGCTTTGTATAAATATAATATCGGGAGCGGAAATGGACTATATACTGATATGAACGCAATAAGAAAAGATGAAACAGTTTCAAACATCCATTCACTATATGTTGATCAATGGGATTGGGAAAAAAATATTACTAGTGATCAACGCTGTGATGAATATCTAGAAGAAACAGTTAAAAAAATATATAGTACAATATACAAGACAGAACAGTTTATTAACGAAAAAAATCATTCATTAAGTGAAAAACTTCCTGAAGAAATATTTTTTATAACTTCACAAGAGTTATTAGAATTATACCCAACTTTTACACCTAAACAAAGAGAATATGAAATCACAAAGAAGCATAAAGCAGTATTTATCAAGCATATTGGCAAAACCCTAACTGATGGAACAGTTCATGATAATCGTGCACCTGATTATGATGATTGGGAACTAAACGGAGACATCCTAGTTTATCATCACCCACTTGATATTGCATTAGAATTATCGAGTATGGGAATACGTGTTGATGAAAAGAGATTAGTTGAGCAGTTAAAGCATTTAAATCAAGAATATAAACTAGATATGCCCTACCATAAATCAATTATTAATAAAGAACTCCCTTATACAATTGGAGGTGGGATAGGACAGTCTAGGCTATGTATGTTCTTCCTAGAAAAACATCATATTGGTGAAGTTCAATGTTCTGTATGGCCAAATAGTATCATAAGTGAGTGCGAAAAAAATAATATTATATTACTTTAGGAGGTTTTTATGAAAGAATCTATTAGTATTAACTACAGCAATGCAATACTAGACTTTTCAAAAGAGTACTGTACATCAAGTGCTATGCTTTTAAATAGCGAAAGTTTTTACCGTATTTCAAAACTTCATTTGCACTATTTAAAAAGAAAAGAAAAAACTTTATATTTAGAATTAAATAAACTAGAAAAAAATGATGAAAAATTATTAGACGATATTATAAATTTATCTAAACTTTTAATAATATTTAATAAAAAAGAAATTAAAGATTCAAATCCTAATCTCTACAAATACTGTGAAAATTATGAACTAGCATTAGAGTTTATAGAAACACTTTATAACTACTGGAGAAGTATAGAGCGTTATGCAATAATTTACAATGATAGAAATAGTAAAGGAATCCAAAATCAACACTTTATTGATTCACATAATGATTTTGAAAATCTAGTCTTGAAAACATATCGAAAAATTACTGAAGAATTACATGGAAAAAGAAATCTTGTATACCGCCAGTTAATAGCTGGGGTAAATGCAGGAATTGTTGTTAATAACAATAATCTTGGTTATGAAACTGGAACATATAGTTTTCTAAAAAATGTAGGAATAATTGAGACAATTGTATTACACCCTCCGTTTATCTCATATCCTAGAAGAAACAAGAGAGATGAACCATTTGTGGAAGCAAAATCAAACCCATTAGAAGGTTTAGAAATTGATCATAACAAGTTTCTTTGTTTTCCAGCAATGGTAGGAAATTACTTTGCAATGATTTACTTTAACAAAGAATTCATGTCTCAAGGCGTAACTCTTGCCAACCTTTTTGAGTTAATTGATATTAATGAAGTAACTTTAGAAAAACCAGATATAGTATACGTATTTGGAGTTGAAGATAATGATAAACGTGCTGAATTTTATTATGATGAAAAAAATGATATCTATACAGGATATTTATCTGCACATGAAGATTTCGACTATTTTGGGTATATGAAAAAATGATTTTAACACTCCATAATGTCAAGGGAATAAACTGTAGTGGATTACCAATTCATGGTGCAATGGCAAATATCATTATGGAAAGTGGTATCGAAAAAAATATTATTATTATTGGTGATTCAGGAGCAGGTAAATCTGAAACACTTGAAGTGCTTAGAACCCTAGAAAATAATGGAATCAAAGATATAAATGTAGTCTTTGACGATATGGGAATAATTTTCAACGATCTAAAAGCATACGGAACAGAAATAGGAGCCTTTGTTCGATTGGATGATTTAGATACTGGATATGCCTATAAAGAAATAGATCGATCTGTATTTATGAATCCAGATAAAACAAACGCAAGAATTACAATTCCAATATCAACTTATGAAATAATTTCTAAAGGCCATAGCATTGATATGATTTTATATGCAAATAACTATGAATCATCGGATAGTAAAATTGAATATTTCACAGATATTGATGACGCCATAACTACTTTTAAGCAAGGAAGAAGAATGGCCAAGGGTACAACAACAGAATCTGGACTTGTAGATTCATACTTTGCAAATCCGTTTGGACCATATCAAAAGCAAGAACAAACAAATATCTTAATTGACACTTACTTCAAAATATTTTTTAACAAAAATATTAAATTAGGACAAATAAAAACCATGTTAGGAGTAAATGGTTATGAAACAAAAGGCCCAAAAAATGCTGCGTTGCACTTGTTAAAAGAACTAAGCAGATAACACTATTAATATTTTTGTTGTATTTCATTAAATTTAGTTGTTTTATTTATATTGTTATGTTATAATGAATTCGTAGCATATTTTAAATGCTACAAAGTATTTTTATACTCCCCTATATAGTAGTTTACCCTAACTACTAAAATGAGACGGTCCCCCATACCGTCTCACTTTTTATGTAAAAATCTATTATGATTTAATATAAATTTACCACTTTTATTATTTACATCAATATTTATAATAACAACTTTACCATAACCCCTTATGGTAATAGCTTGTTTTTCACTTACTTCATATGTAAGTTTTTTTATTATTACAGAGTTAACAGTAACTTTTTCATTCTCAATTAATTTTTTAGCCTTACCTCTAGAAAGATGAAAAGTTTTTGCAACTACATTATCTAGTCTAAGTCCACTGCAAAAAGCCTTATATATATTATTATTTTCTTCAATAATAACATCCTTGACTACTTCAAATGTAATAGGACATCTATTAATATATTGAGAATCATTAATTACTATATCAAATACTTCCTCAGCAATAACAACAATAAATGAATTATCTACAAGAATAATATCTCCAAACATTCTTTCATCTATTCCCATATTTAAAAAATGCCATTTTACAGTTGGATGCCTAAGAGTATAAAATTTATTAGAAGAAGTGAGTTTTGTACATACAACCTTTAATTTAGGATTATTTATTTCAAAGATTGAAACTAAAGCTCTTTTTAATTTTGAGTCATTGTACCCTCCATCAAAATAAACATTTAGTTTATTACCGCACATATAAACAAGTTCTTCTTGTTCTTTTAAAGTTAAAAATCGTGTTAAATAAACATGCTTTTCGTAATCATTATTAACAAT
>JBKEBI010000031.1:0-1808 GCA_047973085.1 Bacilli bacterium
AGCCTTTTAAATTTATTTAAATTGTTATATTAAAATTCTGGTTCAATTAATCCGTAATCACCGTCAACTCTTTTGTAAATAACATTAACTTCATCTGAGTTAGAGTTTTTAAATACATAGAAACCATGTCCAAGAAGTTCAAGTTCCATTGCTGCTTCTTCAGCGTCCATAGGTTTAATAGCGAATTTTTTAGACTTAATGATTTGTGGCATGTCAACATCAGCATCAAAAGTTAAATCATCAAAGTTTGCTTCATATTCTTCTTTATATCTAGCTTCTTTTTTGGATTTAGTCTTAATTCTACTTTTATATTTAATGATTTGAGCTTCTAAAATATCAGAAGATTTATCTATAGCAGCATACATATCATTGTCTTTAACTTCAGAACGAATAGTTCGTTTGTCAAGGTTAATTGTTGCTTCTACTTTTTGTTCAAGTTTAGTTACTGAAAAAGTAACTTTAACGTTAGTGCTAGCAGGTAATATTCCTTCTAGTTTACCATATTTTTTTTCTGCATATTCTTTTATTGGATCAGATACTACATAACTTTTACCTACATAAGTATATTTCATAATAATTCTCCTCTCAAGTTAAAATATTAGAGTGTTTAATTAAAGTATAACAAATTTTTAATGAAATTTCAATAGTTTTTATAAAAAATCAACATAAATCTGATTTATTTATATTAAAAAATAAAATTATGAATATGAGATTTTAAAAGTCAGTTTTAATTCTAATGTTTATTATTACAATTTTCTCTTATAAATAAATATAGCTTCATTCAAACTTGACACTATATTTGTGTTATGTTAGACTTACTTAGTATAAAGTAAGTTGAATAGTCGCATAAATTAATGTTTATGAGGAAAGTCCGGACTTCATAGAGTGATGGTGCTAGATAACGTCTAGTGAAGGCAACTTTAAGGACAGTGCAACAGAAATAAACCGCTTTACATTTGTAGAGTAAGGGTGGAAAGGTAAGGTAAGAGCTTACCGCATTTTTGGTGACAAAAATGGCTCTGTAAACCCCACCAGAAGCAAGGTATGAAACGTATTTGTTACTCGCAAGTTTCATGGTAGACCGCGTGAGTGTATTGGCGACAATACACCAAGATAGATGACTATTTTTAACAGAATCCGGCTTACAGATTTGCTTTATACTTAAACAATAATAGACATTACCCTTTGAGGAGTTAATATGGACAAAAATATAAAATCTAAACTATTAGGATTGATTTCGTTTATTTCAATTTTGCTTATAGTTTTTTTTGCTGTAAAATATTTGTCAAGTCAAGCAGAAGATTTAGAAATTGATTCAGATGTTCAAACTGAAGAAGCAGAGATTACAAGCGAACAATATATAACACCAAAATTGAATACTCTATATGTTTATTATTCATATACTGGTGATCAAACTATAGATGATTCGCAATTTTATAAAAATGAAATAGTAATTGAAAGTAGAGATAATTATATACAAAAGAAATGTGTTTTATCAGATTTTTCAGAATATGATGAACTTATTTTGAATGAAAGCGATCAATCACTAGTGAGAGGAGAATCTACATTAAATATTCGTGAATCATTAATAGATACTGTTAGGTTTTATGAAGATAATAATGTTTTTGTTAATGAAGAAGAAAGTGTATTATTAACTAATCCTATTCAATTAAACAGTACATGGCAATATTCGAGCAAGGCTGTTTCTGAAATTACTAGTCTAAGTACATTAGTTGAATTGCCATTTGGTACTTTTACAGCTATAGAAGTTGTAACTAATTATGAAGATGGTAGATTTAGAAAAGATT
>JBKEBI010000074.1:0-23490 GCA_047973085.1 Bacilli bacterium
AGAGTATTACAATACTAAAAGAATAGTAACGAAACTAAAAATGCCCCCGATACAATATCGAGAGCGTAGTTTAGTAATTATTTAATTTGAAAATTTATTCCGGAAAACCGGGTTCAATACATAACTAACCTTTTATTTTTTAGATAGTATAAATTTCAATCCTAAACCACTAAGCATTATAATTAGTGAATACATTGTTGAAGCTTGAACTCCAGTATCAGGTAATTCATCTGTTGAATCTGGATTTGTAGTTGGATCAGTTGGATCAGTAGCTGAAGCTTCCCATTGTGCATACAGAGTAATATTCATATGCTGTACAGTAGAAAAGTCGTATATATCAATTCCATCTGGATCAGTCGCCCATGAAGTTAGTTCATAACCCTCTTTTGCAAAATTTAAATGAGTTCTTGCTCTTCCAATAGTTGTTGGTTCTTTAATAGCTTCAAATGGAGCAACTAAAATTTCTACACTATCTCCACCATCGTAATTAGAATCAAAAGTAACTTTTTTCCCAATAGTCATAGTGTTAATGCTATATTTAATATTTTTTCCATTTTCAGTAACAATGTTTGCTCCCCAAACAAATCCTAAATGAGCAAGATCATATTTTCCTGTTTTCCAGTTTAACAAATTATATTCTTTTAATTCATTGATATTAAAATCAACCTTTAAAGTATTATCATAATTGTAATTATTTATTCCAAATACCCCAACATGAGAACTAATTGTAGTAAATCCTATACTATCCATTCCACCTATATTAATACCAGTGTCTACAGAAACAATATTAACATCTGTACCATCAATATTCTTTGTATCGTAGTAGTTTACTGGAAATCCAATTTTCATACTAACAGCTCCAGTAAAGTAGTCTTTATCAATAATTGGAGTAAAATCTGTAACATATGTTTCACTAATATTAAGTGAGGTAAGATTAGGTAATGTAGCAATATAACTTACATCATTAAGCGGAGTAGAAAGAAAAGTAGCGCGAGTTAAGTTAGTAAGTGATTCAACAAAACTAAATGCTGGATCATCTACACTTCCCATTCCTTGTAAATCCAATTGAGTTAAATTCGTTAAAGTACCTAGAGCACTAACATCAAAATGAGTACGTGGACTGTAACTATATGGTGCATTATGTTGCATTCCATTTAAAGTAAAATATAGTTTTGTTAGATTTGTAAGATTCGCAAGTGGAGACAAATCAATATATTGATCAAAAGGAAGGTCAGCTTCTTCTTGAACTTCTCCCCCATTAACAGAAATATTCCATCTTTTCAGCGTACCATCACTTCCACTAAAGAACATATCATTTATTGTTAATTCAGTTAGTGAACTCATTTGTGATACATATTCAAGTCCACTTTCTGGGAATGAAACTCTAAGGAATCTTAATTTTGTAACATTCGTCATATACTGCATTCCTTCTAGTGATTCAAATGCTAACATTTGACCTGAACTTCTATAAATATCCAAACTAGTAATTGACTCTAAATCTTCAATAGTTGCTGAATATGTTTCTATTTCATCACCAGTTTTGCGTAAAGACCTCTCATTAATATATTTTCTTAATTCTAAATCAGGAATCAAATAACTTTCATCTAATTGAGTTGTAGTTGAAATGTATCCTCCTGAATTTGTAGTTTTAATTTCTTGTTTTGTAATAACGCTAATTTCATTTGCTGATTCATCATTAATTTCAATGTTATTTGTATTTGCTAATGATTGCTTTTGCGGCAATAATAATGATATTCCTAAGAAAATGCATGTAATTACTTTTAATTAATATAATAAGTAATATGGTGCAAATGTTTATTAAAATACAAATAAAAACTGTGAAGTAAATTTCACAGTTTCTAATATATATTTAATTGTGAGCTTTTTTGACACGAAGTGCAATATTTTCGCAGTGATCACCAATACGCTCTAGGTCACTTAATATATCAATATACAATGTAGCACTTATTTCGCCTGAAAGCATTCCTTTTTTGTATCTATGAACAAAACCATCTTTAGCTTCATCATTTAAAATATCAACTTGATCTTCAAGACTAATAATTTCATTAACAATTTCTTCATCATATGTTTCTAGTAAAATTGCTAACTTATCGATTAAAATATCAATTTTTTCAAAGATTTTATCAACCTCATCTTTTGCATAGGGAGTAAGAGATTCTTTTACATTAAACAATTCATCAAAGTGATTGATTAAATTTGTAAAATGATCACCAATACGCTCAAGGTCCTTAGTTGAATAGATAAGTGCAGTTTGTAGTCCTGTATAAAATTCGTCAAGCTCAGCTTCACCAATTTTTATCAAATAGTTACTAATATTCTTATTATAGTCATTTAATACCTCTTCATAAATAACAACCTTATCTCTTGATTTAAAATCTCTATTAAAAATATATTTTTTAGTTCTAATACTCATTTTTTTACATAGATTAACCATTTCAATCGCATTTGCATAAGCAGCAGTAACAGCATCTTTTGGAGAAATCTCTAAAAGTTTTTCATCTAAAGTTATTCTTTCAAGATTTTCATCATCTGCTTCATCTTTAATAAGTTTAGTTACAAACCAAACAATTACACCAATAAATGGAAGCAGTAATACCGTTGTTGAAACATTAAATGTTGCATGAGCAAATGCAATTTGCATTGCCGGATTTAAATCAAATATATCAGCAGCTTTTACAACAAGTGAATAGAATAGTGGGAAAATAATTATAAATATTATGGTTCCTGTTACATTGAACGTAACATGAGCAGCAGCAGCACGTCTAGATGCTACGCTTCCACCTATAGAAGCAAGAACTGCTGTAATTGTTGTACCTATATTATCTCCAAATAAAATTGGTAATGCCCCCTCTAAACTAATAAGTCCATCTGAATACAAACTCTGAAGAATTCCGATTGTAGCAGAAGAAGATTGAATTAGAATAGTCATTGCTGAACCTAAAAGTAATCCAAGAATTTTGTTATGTGCAAGAGAAACAGCAAATTCTTTAAATAGTGGCATATCTGCCAATACTTTAAGTCCACTACCCATTAAATCTAGTCCAAAGAATAATGCTCCAAAGCTAAATATTAATAGCGAGATGTTATGAGATTTTGTTTTTCTAGTAAACATTAATAATATTGCACCAACAATTAAAATGTATGGAGAATATTTAGAAATTTTAAATCCAATTAATATCGCAGTTATAGTTGTACCAATATTTGCTCCCATTATAATTCCTACAGCCTGTCTTAAGTTCATGAGACCGGCACGAACAAGTGAAATAGCAAGTGCAGTTGTTCCAGAACTTGATTGTAGCAACCCTGTAACAAGTGCTCCAACAAAAACTCCTTTAACTGGGGTATTTGTTGATTTGTCAATTATTGCTTTCATACGTGAACCTGCAACAACTTTTAGGCTGTCACCCATTGTTTTAATACCAAATAAAAATATTGCTAAACCTGAAAGTACAGTAGTTATATCAAAACCTACATCTTGTGCTTGAGATATAAACTCATTCATAAAATCTCCTCCTAAAATTTAATCGCTCTCTATTATACTATACATTTGTTTAAATGTTTGTTAAAATTATGTTAAAGTTGTGGAGGTGAGTAAGTGAAAAAGGTTGTAAGAGGTTTATTGGCTATATTAATAATAGTTATAATAATAGGTGCACTATTTGGAATTAAAACTGTAAAAAAAGTTTATGAAGTAGAAAGTGATAAAATAAGTCATCAAATAAATATTGTTCAAATTTCAGATTTTCATAGTTTAAAAAACTATGAAGAAGTGGTTTATTTGTCTTCAAATGCTTTAGCAGATTTTATTGTACTTACTGGAGATATTTTTACAAATAGTAATAATTATGAATCAACAGTAAGTTTTATTAAAGAACTTACTCAAATTGCACCTGTGTACTATGTAAATGGTAATAATGATAATCCAGATGGAATGTACAAACAATTTAAAACTGAAATAAAGAAGTTAGGGGTTACTGTATTAGAAAATGAAGGAGTTAACATTAAAATTAATGGTCAAGAATTAAGAATAATTGGTATTTATGATAATCCATATTCAACAGCTTTTACAGAAAATAATCGAGAAGCAAAAGAAATTGAGGACACATTAAATGATTTAATTGATAAAGATAAATTTAATGTAGTTTTATCTCATCGTCCACAGTATTTTCCACAATATGTAGAAAGTGGTGCAGATCTTGTTTTAACTGGTCACACACATGGAGGTATGTGGATGATACCAGCTATTAATCAAGGTTTAATAGCACCAGACCAAGGTTTTATACCAGAATATGATTACGGAATGTATGATGAAAAAAATACAACCATGATAATTAATTCAGGCTGTACTACTAGGAATTATATTCCTAGGCTTTATAATCCAAAGGAAGTTGTAAAAATAGAGTTAAAATAATTTTTTAGATTTTCTAATTTTTATAGTTTTACTTTTAGAAATATTTATATTTTCATTTGTACTTTTTACTTCACCATCAATTTGAAATTTAATTTTGTCATTATTATAAATTGTTATAGACTTAGCTTTTACATAAAAAACATTATTTTTAAGTAAGTAATGTTTTTTTATTAATAATAAGAAAAGAGCAACTATAATTTTAAACCCAAAAATATTATGAACTATAATAACATCAAGTTCATCACTATCAAGTTTAGCTTTTGGAGCAATTTTAACTCCTCCACCAAAATATTTTCCATTGCAAATAGATATTGTATAGCAATTATTAAACTGGTAAAATTTATTATCAATATCTACTTTTAAATCAAAAATTTTAAATGTTTTTAAAGCATTAATTAGGATAGAAAAATAAGATTTTTTCTTGTTTTTTTCTGCAACTTCACAAACATAAGAATCAATGCCATAACCAAATCCATTAATAAACTTAAAATTGTTTGCACTATAAATAAATGTAGTGTCATTATTTTTAATACTACGGTATAAATCATTACCACTACCATATTTGTGTAGAGTTATCATTTTTACATCATGGTTATTAATAAAATTGTTAATCGTACCATCTCCACCAAAAATTCTTACATGTTGTACATTATTGTATTCACCTTTTTCTAATGTAGATACGTCTCTCATTTTTTGATATTTTTCAGGAACTTTTTTAGCCTTTGAGTTAAATAAAAAATGTTTCATTATTTTACCTCAACCACATATACTTTATCAAACACTTTTTCAACAACATTAATTCCATCAATAGCTGCAGACATTATACCACCAGCATATCCAGCGCCCTCACCACACGGTATAATTCCTTTAATGTTAGAAAAGCATTGCTCGTTACGTTTAATTCTAATCGGAGAGCTTGTTCTTGATTCTATTGCAGTAAGTATTGCATCATCACAATTAAATCCCTCAAATTTTAAATTTAAGTTGTTTAATGCTTCAATTAATCCTATACTCAAAAAATCAGGAAAAATTTCATGTAAATTAGCCATTTTAACACCTGGTTTATAAGTAGGTTTAATACTGCCAAATTTTGTAGTTGTTTGATTATTTAAAAAATCCTTAACAGTTTGAACTGGAGCATAAAAATTACCCCCACCAAGCTCGTAAGCTCTTCTCTCAAGTTTTTGCTGTAGATACATTCCTTGTAGTGGATGAGAGGAATTGAAATCTTTTGTGTTAACATTAACAAGTAATGCGCTGTTTGCATTTTCAAGATTTCTTGCATGATAGCTCATTCCATTAGTTACAATCATACCTTCCTCACTAGTTGCACCAACGACAACTCCACCAGGGCACATGCAAAAAGTATAAGCACCTCTACCATTTTTAAGTCTAGTAGTAAGCTTATATTCTGCAGCTCCAATTTTAAAATCTCCATATTGATTTTTATTTACCATAGTTTGTAAATGTTCTATTCTAACTCCCATGGCAAAAGGCTTTTGTTCAATATCTAACCCTTTATCATACAGCAGTTCAAAAGTATCACGTGCACTATGTCCTATTGCTAAAAATAAATAATCTGTTTTAAAAGTTTTAAGGTTATTTTTATGTATAACATCAATACTTTTTAAAATATCGTTTTCAATGTTTAAATTGGTTAATTTATGCTCAAATAAAAACTCTGCACCATTATCAATTAAAAATTTACGCATATTTTTAATAACATTAATTAATATATCAGTACCAATATGTGGTTTAGATAAATATTTAATTTCTTCATCAGCACCAAATTGAACAAGATAATCTAGAATAATTTTGGTACGAGGATTTTTAACTTGGGTAGTAAGCTTTCCATCACTAAAAGTTCCAGCACCACCTTCTCCAAATTGAACATTGGAATTGGAATTTAAAATACCAGTTTCCCAAAATTTATCAATATCAATTTTTCGTTGATCAGCATCTTTTCCACGCTCAATAATAATTGGTTTACAATTAGCTAATGTTAGAATAAGTGCTGCAAAAAGTCCACATGGCCCACTTCCAATAATAATAGGACGTGTAGTTAGTTTTTCTTTTTGAACATTAAGGGTATATCTTTTAGCAATAGAGATATCTTTATGTTTTAAATATTTTTTTTCATTATTAATATCTATTATAATAGAGTAAATATATTGCATTTTATTTTTTCTTGCATCTAAAGACTTTTTTTCAATATAATAATTATTAATATTATCAGTTTTAAGTATTCTAAAACATTTATTTAATACATCTTCAATAGTGTGTTCTAAATCTACTTTTACATTTGAAATTTTAATCATAATATCTCCTACAACAATATATTTTTATATCTATCAATTAAGAATGCTCCAAGAGGAGCAGTAATTAATATAGCAAAAACTGCTATATTTAAAATTGTTTGACCATTATTTAGTCCAAGACTAAGAGCTGTTCCAGCAATTGCTGCTTGTACAGTAGCTTTTGGTAAAAAAGAAAAAATTACAAATATTTTTTCATTCCTATTTAAGTTAGAACCTTTGAGAGAAAAAAGTACTCCAAGGCTTCTAAAACTAAGTCCAATAGCTATAATTAAGATTGCATATATAATATCATTTTTAGCACTACTAATGTTTAGTGCTGCTCCAACAATTACAAATAGTATTATTTCAGCTCCCACCCATAATTCCTTAAATTTTTGTTGTAGTGGTAAAGCATTAGTTGTTTGACCAATAAGAATTGCAATAGTCATAATAGCTAATAGTGAACTAAAGTATTCAAGATTGTTTTCAATAGCTATAAGTAAAAAAGAAATGCCAAGTAAAGTTAATACTTTAGCAGATTCAATTATTGCAAATGTTTTAAATACTTTTGAGATAATAGTTGCAATAATAATTCCACTAACAATGCCAGCTATCGTTCCCATAATAATATATATTATAGTTATAAATTCAAAAAAAGAAGTTGTAGCAACATTAATGATAATTGCAAAAATAGAAATGACAAGGACATCTTCTATACTTGAACTAGCTACAATTAGTTGTGGCACTTTTCCTTTTCCTTTTTCAATTAAACTTATCATTCTAGGAACAACAACAGCAGGACTAACTGCAGAAATAACAGTTGCTAAAATTAAAGCACTTATTAAATCAAAATCTAGAAGGACTATTGAAATACCAGTTATAGCTACCATTTCAAATAATGCTGGAACAATAGTTAAAAATCCTGCACTCTTTCCTATTGACTTAATTTGCTTAATATCTAGACTAAGACCTGCTCTAAGAAGGATTACAACAAGTGCAATCTTTCTTAATTCTTCACTAATATTTAAAAGAGATTCATCAATTAAATTAAATCCGTATGGACCAATGATAATTCCAGTTAAAATCATTCCTACTAAACTTGGAATATTAAATTTTTTTACAAATCCAGAAAAAACTAAACCTACTAAGAATATTAATGCTAAACTACCTAACATATTTACCACCTAAAAAACAAAACTGATAAGTCAGTTTTATAAAATAATTAATGCAATAATTCCAACTATCATACAATAATAGCTAAAATATACAATTTTTCCATTTACAACAATATTTTTAAACCATTTTGTTGTAAAAAAGGTAACTATAAATGCAATAAGAGTTCCTATAAACATTTTCATACTATTTTCATTTAATGAAATATCACCAATTTTACTAAAAAAAACTCCTAAACTAATCGGAATATACATTAAAAATGAGAAATCAAAGGCAACGCTTCTTTTTAAATCTTTAAACATCGAACCAACAATTGTTGCACCACTTCTACTAATTCCTGGTAGTAATGCAACTGACTGTGCTCCACCGATAAATAGTGCATCGCTAATTTTCATATCAGCAATTTCTTTTTTTCCGTTAAAGTTTCGTATAAGAAATAAAAATATTGCAGTAACAATTAGCATTGCTCCTGTTGTGTATCCGTTTGTAAAATACTTTTCAATAAAATCTTCTAATGTAAATCCAATAATTGCAGCAGGAATGCTTGCAAAAAATACTAAATAGAAATATTTAAAATCATTTTTGTATTTTATTTCTTTTGTTTTAAGGTATTTTATAGTATTACTAAATATTTTTTTTAGCAATTTTCTATATAAAATAATAATGGCCATTAATGAACCAAAATTAAGAAAGACTTCGTAAGTTAAGTCTGTATTATCAATCTTCATAAATTCTTGAAGTAGCTCTAAATGTCCACTTGATGAAATTGGAAGTGGTTCAGTTATACCTTGTAAAAGTCCAAGAATTATTGCTTCAATATATGACATAGCCACCCCTAATTTAATACATCATCTATCAAAGAAAGTAATTCTTCATGACCATAGAATGCATTTTCTCCATCAATTTGATATGCTTTTAAAAAATAAAATTTGGCTTTCTCAATATCACCTAAAGCTCCAATACATTGTCCTAGTCTAAGCATTACAAAAGAACTATTTTCAACATCAGGATCTTTTAGTGAATTCATAAAATATTGTTTAGCGTTTTCGCAGTCTTTAAGTTTAAAGTAACTATCAGCAATAGATATTTCTACATCTGCATAGTATAATTCAAAAGTTTCTTCATTAATTAGATTTTGTGCTTGTTTATATTTTTCAATTGCTTCAACATATTTTTCTTCTTTAAAAAGTAAATCTCCCTGATTTATAAAATCAACAATTTGTTTTTTCATACCATACCTCCTAAAATCTCTATTATATTATATCATATTTGGTATATTTTTTATTAAAAGATTGTTATATATAATAAAAAGGATAAAATAAAATAATTTCATCCTTTAATTATAAACTTCATGTTTATTAATACTTGTATAAATATTTTTTAAGCTCCCACTCATGAACTTCTATTTGATATTCTTCCCAAGTTTTATTTATAGCAAATACAAATTTATTATATGTATGATCACCTAAAGCATCTTTTATTAGCGAAGAATTTTTCACCTCTTTAAGAGCATCATATAAATTGTTTGGAAGATTTTTTATTCCTGCTTCTTCTCTTTCTTCTCTTGTTAATTTGAACAAATTTTCATATGTTGGGTTTGGACATCTCAAATTATTTGAAATTCCATCAAGTCCCGCTTCTAAAATAACTGCAAGCGCTAAATAGGGATTGCATGTTGGATCTACGCTTCTAATTTCAATTCTTGTTCCCATTTTTCTAGACGCTGGGATTCTAATAAATGAACTTCTATTTTGAGGAGACCAAGCAATATAGCATGGAGCTTCAAATCCTGGTGTAAGCCTTTTATATGAATTTACTGTTGGGTTTGTTACTCCAGTAATTGATCTGGCATGTTTCATAATTCCCGCCATAAATCTATAACAAGTATCTGAAAGTTCTAATTTATTATTTGGATCATAAAATGCATTATTATTATCTTTATCAAACAAAGAACAGTTTGTATGCATTCCATTACCAGGAAGGCCTTTTATTGGTTTTGGAATAAATGTTGCGTACATATTATGTTTACGAGCATTGTTTTTTACTACTGCTTTAAATGTTTGTAAGTTATCACAAGCTTCAACTGCATTGGCATATTTAAAATTCACTTCATGTTGACCAGGACCAACTTCATGATGACTAGCTTCAACACTAAATCCTAGTTGTTCAAGTTCTAGCACAATATCTCGTCTTACATCTTCATTTTGATCAAATGGTGATTGGTCAAAATAGCTTCCGTGATCTGTCAATTTTAAAACAGGATTTTTATCTTCATCAGTTTTGAATAAGTAAAACTCCGGTTCAAATCCTATATTGAATGAAGAAAACCCTAAATCGTTAGCTTTTTTCATTACTTGTTTCAATATTTGGCGTGGATCACCATCAAATGGAGTTCCATCAGTTTTATATACATCACATATCAATCTTGCTACTTTTCCATACTTTGTTTGCTCAAAGTCAAGGATTAGCCAAGTATTAAGATCGGGCATTAAATACATATCCGTTTCTTTTATTCTAACAAACCCTTCAATTGAAGATCCATCAAACATTACTTTTCCATTAAATGCTTCTTCAAGTTCAGAGGTTGGAATTTCAACATTCTTTAGTGTTCCCATCATATCGGTAAATTGCAATCTAATATATTTTACATTTTCTGCTTTTACTTGTTCCCAAATTTGTTCTTTAGTAATATTTGTCATTTTGTCCTCCTTAGGCTTTTAAAAAAGTCTTTAACTAATTTCGAGCACTCTTCTTTAAGAATCCCCTCTTCATATTCCACTTGATGATTAAATAGCTTCTCATTAAATAAATTGTATAACGAAACAACACATCCAGCTTTTGGATCTCTAGCTCCAAAGTAAACTTTTTTTATACGTGATTGTATAATTGCTCCACTGCACATTTGGCAAGGCTCAATTGTTACATAAAGTTCACAATTTTCAAGTACCCAATTATCTAAATTTTTATTTGCATCAATAATTGCATTGATTTCAGCATGACCTATAGAACTTTTTAGCTTATTTCTAGTATTGTAGCCTCTACCAATAATTTTATTGTCTTTGACTATAACACATCCAATAGGAACATCATTATTTTTCAATGCTTTTTTTGCTTCGATGATTGCTTCATTCATAAAAAAATTATTCATAAAAACTCCTTAGTTAATAAAAAAGCGCACACACTCAGGGAGTTTTAAGGCTGCTACCTTCCGGTCCTGACCTGGTTCAACTATAAATGTTGCGCAATTACATTATACAATACTTTTAAACTTATAACAACATTTTTATATTAATTTATTAAAATTAAAAATACAAAAAATAATTTTAATAAATGTCTATACAATTTAAGTTTTAGTGATAGTTTATAGCAAAAATAAAATAACTTTACAAAATGATTTATGAGTGTTATTATATAATAAATAGAAATATGGAGGTATTCTTTATGTTACCAACTACAGGATATGTTAATTATATTTACATATTAGGCGCATGCTTACTAGTTTTAATTTTAGCAAGGCTTATTTATGTAGTTTTAAAGAAACGAAAGCAAGAAAGAAATAGAGAGGATTAAATACTTAATCTTCTCTATTATTTTATATTAGCTAATTTTTGAATTATGGCTACTGAAGTTTCAATTGTTTCATGGGTATTTTCGTAATATAATTCAGTAGGAACTGAAATATAAAGATCTCTAAATCTACTTTCTTCTTGATTTCTTGAAAATGCTATAGTTAAAATTTCTTCAGACTTTACAATTGTACTAAATCTATTAGAATACTCAAAAGGATTAATAATTAAGTTTAATTCTTTAGTACTTTTATTTTCTTTCATATAATTTTTTAATAAATCAAAATTATTTTCTTGTATAAATAGGTAACATTTATTTAAGAAACTTGTGAAGTCATTTCTAGTATTTTCAGTAATATTTTTTTCAACTTCAAATTTGTCAAGAACAAATTCTTTAATGAAATCTAAATAATTTATCGTATTATGATTAATTATTGCTGATTTAAAATAATAAGCAAGTTTCGGTTCTATTACAATATTTTTTAAAACTTCATTGCTTGTAAGTAATGTAAATAATTTAAAGTTAGAAATTACGATTCCACCTTTTGGATGAAATACGGTATTATATTGATTATTAAATTTTATTCCGATTCCACCGTCATCTTCCCATTCAATAATATTACTAGAATAATCATCAACTAATATACAATCATGAATTGAATTTAAGTTAAATAATTCTATCAGATGTGTAGATTTTTTAACTCCAATAGAAACTGTAATGTATTTAGGACGTCCATCTTTATCTTTTAAATTTAATAATTCTTCAACAGAAATATTAAAAAGTTTAGCTAACCTTTCTCTTTTGTATTTTTCATATATTTGATTGGCAGTTTTTGTTAAAATATATACGTTATCAAGTTTAAATATTTCTTTTAAGCTCTCAACATCAGAACAAACACTACTTTCATACATTCTCATAATTGCGGATTCATTTGAAATAGGATCAACTCCAAATATTTTATGCAACCTTCCCTCAGTTTTTGAGTTATAGAAAGTTGTGTGTTCTAAAATAGTATTATCAACATCAATAAATAATTTCATTTTAAACTCCTTCCATTTCTTTTCGCTTTTCAAAGTAGCAACTTGGGCATAGTGAAACATATTCAATATGTGCTCCATCATCAATTGCTACTTGATCACCTACAAATACCCATTTGCCATTAACCTTTCTTGTATTATGCATTGCCTTTTTCCCACAAGTACAAATTGTTTTTAATTCTTCTAAACTGTGAGCGATTAATAGCAATCTTTCACTCCCCAAGAATCCTTCTGTTCTAAAATCAGTTCTAAGGCCATAACAAATTACAGGAATATTTTTAACTACTGCAATTTCATACATTTGATCAATATGGTCTTTTGTAAAAAACTGTGCCTCATCTACTAGAATGCAACTAATATTATCATAGTCTTTAATTTTATTTATAATATTATCATTCTCTTTAATTATAAGGTCAACTTCTCTTTTAACATTAAGTCTTGAAACAACAAAACTTTCACCTTTAGAATCAAAATCTCTTTTAAGTAGTAATACTTTCATCCCACGCTCTTCATAATTGTGTGCGACTTGTAATAATGCGGTACTTTTCCCACTGTTCATTGCTCCATAGCGAAAATATAGCTTTGCCATTAATTCATTCTCCCTTTTTTTCTAGATAAAATTTTATAGAAATTTTTAATACTGATTGGATGTTCTACCATTTTATATAATGTTTCATCTCCAGTAGTAAATCCAACATATGTATTATCAATTTTTTTGGTCTTATTATTTACATAAATTACACAATTAAATAGATAAATATAATTTTTATTAACTTTTGTATAGTATGTTAAATCTTTGATTCGTATTTCAGTAATTTTTTCACGCTTTTTTATATCCCAATTATACACTTTAGAAAATTTTAAAAATATTTTTAAATTCTTGTCATGCTTAATAATATTCCAAAGGTCTTCATCTATCGTTCTCTGTTTTTTTTGTGTTTGTAAAACGACTAGAGATTTTCCATTTAACTCACCTATATGGTAGAGACCATCGTAAGTTTGAGCTACAAATTTCCACTGATGTGGAGAAGTCTTTGAAGTTAAATAAATTCTTTTAGTATTTTTAAAATGACTTCTTATTTGAATTGCTCTAAACTCTCTTCGTAGTGTTAGTGTTAGTAGATAAACTACAGTAAAAGTAATAGCTAGTGTAAAGTAAATCATTCCATTTATATTAAAAATAAAATATAATAGGGATCCTATTGAAAATGTTCCTAAAATAATATAGTCTATTGTGTATGTTGCACCAACTGAGAGCCACTTATCTTGAAAGGGCCATAACAGTTTAATCCCATAATTATTAAAGATATCAGTAGTTAAATGAAAAGCAATTGAAATGAATATCCAGCCGGATAAAATATTATTTAAATGGCTTGGAAGATACATGTTCGCTAGTAAATTTATTAAAAGTGTAAATACAATTAACATTATAATTGAGTGGGTAAATCCACGATGATTGTTAATGTAACTCTTGTTTCCTCCTAATTTTGTAATAACATCTATATCAGGAATTACAGAAGCTGTAATAATGGTTGCGTATGTAAGAACTGCATATTCACTATCCACTGCTCCAGAACTAAGAGCAAGAATGGAAATACCAGTACCCATCGAAATATGACTAAGTGAATCCATAAGCCACCTCCTCGTTTTCTTATTATACTATAACATTTACTCATTGTCATTTAAATAATTTGGTATTTTGATGTTAGTTAAATTAAAATAATATCATGTAGATAGAATTTTTTATTTTTATTTTCATTAAATAATTATCACTAATTAAGTATATCTTAATTTAGATTCTACTGAAAAACTTGTTTACTTCAATTCAAATATACTTAGATATACAATAAACTTTAATGTATTGACATTTAAGTAGTTTGATGATAATCTATAGGTAAATAACACATGATGAGAAAATTTTTTGAGGTACTTTGTTACCGGTTACATCGCGTGAATAAAAGGAGGAATAATAAATGAAAAAGATTGTAAAAGTATTATTTAGTTTAGCTTTAGTTGTTGGACTTGCTGCATGTGGTGATTCTAGTGATGATTCAGCAAAGAAGATGGCCGTTGTAATTCCTGATGCCGATCATGGCTTCACAGGCGCTATTGTAGAGTATGCACAAGAGTATGCAAAAGAATTAACTGATGACTCTAAAGCAGAAGTTGAAGTTTATACAAGTTCTGATGCTATTTCTCAAAGTGATCAAGTGGATACAATTATTAACAATGGTGTCGATGTTTTAGTGATTTTTCCGCATGATGGTACACAACTAACAGGAAGTGTAGAAAAAGCTACAGAGAGTGACATTGATGTAGTAGTGTTTGATAGAAATGTTGAAACTGATAAATATGTTTCATATGTTCATGGAGATAATATTGGTATTGGTGAAGAAGCAGCAAAATATTTAAATGAAATGTTTGTAGATGAAGATAGTGTTAAGATGGTTAACTTACAAGGTATTGCTGGTATTAGTGTTACTGAAGAGCGAGATCAAGGTTTATTTGATAATCTAGATGACAAATTTGAAGTTGTAGCAGAGCAACCTGCTGATTTTCAACAAGATAAGGCGTATACTGTAATGACAGATATTTTAAAGGCAAATTCTGAAATTGATGTTGTGTTTACGCATGATGATGACATGGCGCTTGGGGCATTACAAGCAATTGAAGAGGCAGGAAGAGATGATATAAAGCTATTAACAGGAGTTGCTGGATCTACTGAAGCTTATGAAACAATTATGAGCGATGATAATCCTTTTAAAGTAACATTTTATTTTAATCCTTTAATGATTAAAGATGCAATGGATGTTGGAATTGACATTATAGAAGGAAAAGATGTAGAAAAAGAAATAGTAATTCCATCTTTCCCAATTGATAAAGATAATGTTGAAGAGTATTATAATGAAGATGCACCATTCTAAAATTGTTGAAGTAAAAAACGTTAGTAAGTGTTTTGGGACAACCAAAGCACTTACTGATGTATCTATTGAATTTTGTTTAGGAGAGATTCATGCAGTATTAGGAGAAAATGGTGCTGGTAAAAGTACTTTGATGAATATTATAGGTGGTATTATTTCTCCTGATGAAGGGGAAATTTTAGTTGATGGAAAAAAGCAGTCTAAACTAACACCTAAGAAATGTAGGGATCTTGGTATTGCTTTTGTTCATCAAGAACTTAGCCTTATTGAAGATTTAAATGTATATCAAAATATTTTCCTTGGGAGTGAACTTAAATCAAAAGGGTTTTTAAATAAAAAAGAAATGATAACAAAATCAGAGGAAATTTTAAATAAGTTAGGTGTACTTCTTGATGTGTCTAAGCCAGTGTGTGATTTATCAGGAAGTGAGCGACAAGTGATTGAAATAGCAAAGAATTTACTATATAATCCTAAAATCATAATTTTAGATGAGCCGACATCTTCCTTAGAAAACCATGAAATTACTCAACTTTTTCAAATTATGAGAAAACTGAAGAGTGAGAAAGTTGCAGTAGTATATATTTCTCATAAAATGCCAGAAATATTTGAAATATGCGATGTTTTTACAGTTTTACGTGATGGTGTAAATGTAGATGCTGGAAATTTAAGCGAAGTTTCCAAAAGTGAAGTTGTAAGGCATATTGTTGGTAGTGAAGTAGAAATAAATCATGTTAAAATTAGTGATGAAATAAAAAGCGATTCAATCTTAAAAGTAGATAATTTATGTCTAAAAGGGCATTATGAAAATATCTCTTTTCAATTAATGAAGGGAGAAGTACTTGCTTTTACAGGTTTGCAAGGTGATGGAAGAATTGAACTTTTAGAATCAATTTATGGAATCAGAAAAAATACTAGTGGTAAAATATATGTTGGCAATAATGTTATTAGTAAAACTACAATAAAAAAGGGTAGAAAAAATAGAATTGCTTTTGTAGCAAGTAGCAGAAAAATAAACTCAATTATACCCGATTTATCAATTCTTTCTAATTTTAAAATCAATAATTTTAAAAAAATAATTTATAATAATAAAAAGTACAATCTAGAGTTTAATAAGTATATTGAAATGCTTTCAATAAAATTGGATGATTCTTCGTCTTTAATTACATCATTGTCAGGTGGGAATCAACAAAAAGTAATCTTATCTAGAGCTTTAAAAACTAATCCAAAAATTTTAATTCTTGATAATCCTACACAAGGAATTGATATTAAAGCAAAAGAAGAGGTCTATAAATTTATAAATGATTTGGCAAAAAAAGGATTGACAATAATAGTTAATTCTTCTGAAGTACCAGAAATTAAAAAGATAGCAGATCGCTGTCTAGTTATGTATAATAAAAAAATTGTAAAAGAATTTGTGGCTACTGATATAAAAGAATCGGCAATAATGGAGTATGCTACAGGAATGAAAGAAGGTGAGTATAATTGCAAAATAAGTTAAAGAAGTTAATATATATGTGGGAAAACTATAGCTACTTAATTGCATTTATTTTAGTTGTAATTATTGCAACAATTATTACAGATGGGTTATACATTCAACCATCAAATTTATTGTCAATTTTAAAACAAAGCTCAATTAAAGGGATTTTAGCCCTAGGAATGACAATGATTATTTTAATCGGTGCTATTGATTTGAGTGTTGGTAGTGTTATTGCACTTGCAGGTGGACTTGCGATTTTAGCAGTTAATGCAACAGGATCTTCGGCAGTAGGATTTTTAGTTGCAA
Source organism: Bacilli bacterium (assembly GCA_047973085.1). Lineage (GTDB taxonomy): Bacteria > Bacillota_I > Bacilli_A > JBKEDG01 > JBKEDG01 > JBKEDG01. The sequence continues at coordinate 17,211 of JBKEBI010000074.1, forward strand.
TTGCAGTGACATGTACAATAGGTTTAATAAATGGAACACTAGTTTCTAAATTAAAGATGGCACCATTTATTGTTACACTAGGTATGATGGCAATTGCAAGAAGTTTAATTTTGCAAATATCTGGTGGAGGAGTAATAAAACTAGATGATACTTCATCGTTCTTTAGTACAATTGCAACAAGTGATGTGAAATTTTCAATTTTTGGAGATGTCTATTGGCTTTCATACCAAAGTATAATCTTTATTATACTTACAATATTTTTAATAATAATTATGGAAAAAACAAGTATTGGAGTTTATATAAAAGCAGTGGGTAGTAATAATAAGTCGACAAGAATCGCAGGAATAAATACAGATTTAGTTATTATTGGTGCGTTTATTTTTGCAGGACTATTTATTGGTATATCATCAATTTTAGCTGCCTCCCAATTAAATTCAATTGCCTCAAGCAATACAGGTACAGGCTTTGAACTTGATGCTATTGCAGCTGTTGCAATTGGAGGTACTAGTATGAATGGTGGAAAGGGAAAAGTTATCGGAACATTTTTTGGAATACTTATTCTTACCACGATAGTAAATATGATGACTCTTGCTGGTCTTGATGCATATATTCAAGGTGTTGTAAAAGGAATAGTAATAATTGCAGCAGTAGGGTTGCAATCAGCAATTACAATCTTAAAGGAGCGTGTGTAATATGTTACGTGTTGGAATAATAGGATGTGGCTCAATTACTCAGTTTAGACATGCACCAGAATTTAGTGAAAATGAAAATGCTCAAATAGCAGGGTTTTTTGATCAAAATTTAGAAAGAGCAGAAAAGTTTGCAAAGCAATATAATGCAAAAGCATATAAATCTGTTGAGGAAATGTTGAAAGATGAAACAATTAATGCGGTGAGTATTTGCACCCCAAATCATACACATGCTAGTTTATGTGCAATGGCGATTAAAGCAAATAAAAATATTTTATGTGAAAAGCCAATGGTAACAAATATGAAAGATGCACAATACTTAAAAGAACTGTATGATAGTTCAAATGTAAAGTTTGTTGTTGGGCATAATCAAAGATTTTTAAAAGTACATCAACTTGCAAAAAAATTAATTGAAGAAAAATACTTAGGTAAGGTACTAAGCTATAAAACTACTTTTGGCCATGGGGGACCTGAGAGTTGGGGTGTAGATAAATCTAGAGCAACCTGGTTTTTTAAAAAAGAATACTCTGTATATGGTGCACTAGGTGATTTGGGTGTGCATAAAATAGATTTAATGAGATACATTTTAGGTACAGAGTTTGAAGAGGTATTTGCTGTAGGGAGTGTTTTAGATAAAAAAGATGAATTGAATAAACCAATAGAAGTAGAAGATAACTTTATTGTAACTGCAAAAATGAAAGATGGTTCCATAGGGACTGGGCATTTTAGTTGGACTTACTATGGCAGTGAAGATAATTCTACAATAATTTATTGTGAAGATGGAATTATATATTTGTTTGATGATGAAGATTGTACACTAGTAGTAGAACATAAAGATGGAAGAAAAGAGTGTTTAAATCACAATAAAATTCAGACAAATTATAATCAGGATGCATCAGGTATAATTGATCATTTCGTCGATGTTGTTGAGAATAATGTTATAGCTATTGCAGGTTTTGAAGATGGTTATAACTCAATAAATATTGTTGATAAAATCTATGCTTCTATGAATGAAAAAAGGAGTGTAGTAGTTGATGAGTAAAAGAATAGTGACACTATTTACAGGTCAGTGGGCTGATATGAGTTTTGATACTGTATGTGAAACCGCGTCTTCAATGGGATATGAAGGACTAGAAGTTTGTATTTGGGGAAAGCATATAGATGTTGAAAAAGCGTACAATGATGATAGTTATTGTAAAGAGATTTTAGATACTTTAAATAAATATAATTTAAAAATGGAAGCAATTGGTAGCCACTTAGTAGGGCAGGTTATTGGAGATGTTTTAGATGAGAGGCATAAGAACTTTCTTCCCAAAAAATATCACAATGATTTAGAGGCTGGTAGAGTATGGGCTATTGATATTATGATGAAAACTCCTACAGTTGCTAAAAAACTGAATTGTCATGTTGTTACAGGATTTTTGGGTTCACCAATTTGGAATTTTTGGTATTCGTACCCTCAAACAACGCAGGAAGTTATTTCTAAAGGATATGAATTAATTAAATCAAGATGGATTCCGATTTTAGATGAATTTAAAAAACAAGAAATTAAGTTTGCATTTGAGGTTCATCCAGCGGAGATTGCTTATGATTATTATACAGCAAAGCAGTTACTTGAAGTTTTAGATAATCATGAGGCATTTGGTTTTAATTTTGATCCTTCTCATTTAGTGTGGCAGGGAATTAGACCAGAATTATTTATTAGAGACTTCAGTGATAAAATTTTTCATGTCCATATGAAAGATGTTGTTGTGTGTCTTGATGGTAGAGCAGGTATTCTTGGCTCAATGCTAAATTTTGGAGATACAAGAAGAGGTTGGAATTTTGTTTCAATTGGACATGGAGATGTTGACTTTGATAAAATAATTAGGGAATTGAATTCCATAGGTTACACTGGACCTCTTAGTATAGAATGGGAAGATTCTGGAATGGATCGTTTATTTGGTGCTAAAGAGTCTTTTGAATACATAGCCAAAATAAATTTTGATAAATCAAGCATTGCTTTTGATGATGCACAAAAACAATAGGGATTTCCTTATTGTTTTAATTTTGCTATAATAGCCTTGAGGTGTCAGTATGAATATAAATGAAATTGCAAAACTTTCTAAAGTATCAAAAGGAACTGTTTCAAGAGTATTAAATGGCGGTAGTGTTAAACCTGAAACACGTGAGCGGGTTTTAAAAGTTATTCGGGAGAATAATTATGTTCCATCACATGCTGCAAGAAGCTTATTTAACAGAAAAAGTAATAAGGTATTGGTAGTTTTACCAAATTTTTCCAACCCTTTCTATGTAAAAGTTATTGAAGGAATTTCCAAATCATTGGCTATGAAAGATTATAAAATGTTACTTTATGTTCACGATCATAAAAACGAACCTTTAGAATCATTTATTGACTTAGTTCGTAGCGGGACAGCAGATGGGGCAATAGTTCTAGAAAATATTTCAGATGAAAGTACTTTAAAAAAGGTTGTGGAAAGTACAGATGTTCCTATCGTGCAATGCAGTGAGTATAACGAGACAATTGATATCCCTACAGTTACAATCGATAACTATAAAGCTAGTAGAGATGCTTGTCAACATTTGGTAGATAGTGGATGTAAATTTTTATATTTTGTTAATGCAGAGAAAAAATATACTTTTTCTAAGTTAAGAAAGCAAGGTTTTGTTGATATTTGTAAAGAAAATAATATTAATTATGAAGTAATAGATACAACATTAGATATTGAAGGTGGATTGCAAGCACTTGATAAAATAAATTTAGATAGTAACATGAAGGTAGGAGTTTTTTGTATTTCAGATGTTGTAGCATTTGGTATTATAAAAGGTGCACATAAAAAGTTGATTAATATACCTGATTCTCTTGCTATTGTTGGATTTGATAACATAGAGTTGTGTGAAATGATAACACCAGAGCTTACAACTGTAAGTCAAGAAATGAGTTGTATGGGTGCAAAGGCTGGAGAATTGATTATTGAATATATTGAGAATGGAGAAGTTTTACAACAAAAATTAATTTATAAACACAAGTTGATTAAAAGAAATACTACATAAAATAGGCATTGCCTATTTTTTATTGTCATTTTTTAAAGTTTAGAAAAAAAAGTGTGTCAGAAACATATAAATAATGTATAATAAGATTGAAATAAATTGAGGTGTTATTTATGCATTTTGAAGATTGTAAACAACAATTAAATAGTAGACGCAGATAGGTTGAGGAAATCAACTGTTTTTTATTGTCTAAAATTTGGAGGAAAAAATGGAAAAAAAGACGATTGTTATAGGTGTTATAGGTGCAGATGTTCATGCTGTTGGTAACCAAATTATGCAATATGTATTAGAAAGTAAAGGATTTAATGTAGTAAATATTGGTGTGCTTAGTAGTCAAGAAGATTTTATTAATGCAGCGGTAGAGAGTGCGGCTGATTTAATTTTAGTATCTTCATTATATGGACATGGTGAAATGGATTGTAGAGGTCTTAGAGAGAAGTGTGATGAAGCAGGTCTTGATAAAATCTTATTATATGTAGGTGGAAATATAGTAGTTGGTAAGCAAGATTTCTCAGCTGTAGAAAAAAAGTTTAAGGCAATGGGTTATGATCGTGTTTATGGGCCTGGTACTCACATTGAATCAGTAGTTCCTACTATTATAGAGGATTTAGGTGTAGAGTAATGAAATATTTACTCGTAGATTTTGGTTCTACGTATACTAAACTTACAGCGATTGATGGAGAGGAAGTTTCTATCCTTGGAACTTCTAAAGCAATAACAACTATTAACACAGATATTTTAGATGGTTATGATACAGCTTTTACATTACTTGAAGCTGAAATAGGCAAAGTCGAGTATGATAAAATTCTTGCCTGTAGTAGTGCAGCAGGAGGGCTTAAAATGGCGGCAATTGGTCTTGTGCCAGAGCTTACTGTGGAAGCTGCTAAACGAGCTTGTCTCGGAGCAGGAGCAAAAGTTTCTAAAGTTTTTACAAGTAAGTTAAATAATCGAGAAATTAAAAGTATTATTGAAGCAGAAATTGACATAATTCTTCTAGCGGGAGGAACTGATGGAGGAAATAAGGACTGTATTTTACATAATGCACAAAAGCTTGCAAAAGCAAACCTTGATATTCCAGTAATAGTTGCTGGTAATAAAGATTGTGCTGATGAGATTGAAGAGATATTTAATGATTCGAATGTTAGGTATGAAATTGTTGATAATGTAATGCCTCATGTTAATGAATTAAACATTGATAGTGCAAAAGAAGAGATTAGAAAAGTTTTTCTCGATACAATTATTGAGGCAAAAGGAATAAAGCGTGCACAGGAAAAAGTTGGTTCTGTAATTATGCCAACTCCAGAAGCTGTTTTAAAAGCAGCAACACTTTTATCGGATGGGTTTGAAGGTGTTCGTGGAGTGGGAGATCTTTTAATAGTAGATATTGGAGGAGCAACTACTGATATTCATTCAATTGGTCATGGAATGCCTACTAGAGTAGATGTTGCACTTAAAGGACTCGATGAGCCATATTCTAAGCGAACTGTTGAGGGAGATCTTGGGATGAGATATTCAATCATGAGTATTTTGGAAGGTTATGGTGAATATGCTCTAAATCAACTTTTAGATAATGAGGTTGATATGAAAAATGAGTGTCAAAAAAGATTTGATGATATTAGTATTATCCCTACTACTGAAATAGATTATAAAGTAGAAAATGCTCTTGCTTACGCATGTAGTGATATTAGCATGACAAGACATGTTGGGACACTTGATAGTGTTTATACACCACTAGGTAGAATGTATTACCAGATTGGAAAAGATTTGTCTAATGTATCGTGTGTTATTGGTACTGGAGGAGTTATTATCAATAGCAATGATTATGAGTATATTTTATCAGGTGTATGTAAGAATGAGTCTAAGTTACTAGAACTTAGACCTAAAAATCCAAAATTTAAAATAGATAAATATTATGTTTTATCTGCTATGGGAGTGCTGAGTGAGTATGATAAAATGACTGCAATTAAAATAATGAAAAAGTACATTATGGAGGATAACTTAAATGAGTAAATTACAAAACAAGAAAATGTCTATGGAAGAATTTCTTGAGATTAGAGAAGAAGTATTAAAGCAATGGCATACGGGAAGTAGCCCACTACTAAATTTAGAAAATTCAATTGAAAGATTAAAAAACATTCCAGAGCATAAAAACTTTGCTAAGAAGTTAAAATTTGCAGCTAGAAATGGAAGAACATTAGTGCAGCCACGTGCAGGAGTTGCTTTAATGTCTGAACATATTGAATTGCTTAAATATCTAGAAGAGCATGGAGGTGCTGACTTACTGCCTTCAACAGTAGATTCATATACAAGACAAAATCGCTATGAAGAAGCAGAAGCTGGAATTAGAGAAAGTAGAGAAGCTGGAAGAAGTTTACTTAATGGATTCCCAGGTGTTAATCATGGTGTTGATGGTTGTATGTCAGTTGTTGAAAGTGTATATTCTCCAGTTCAAGCAAGACATGGCACACCCGATGCAAGACTTCTGTCTGACATTATTCATGCTGGCGGTTGGACTTCCAAGGTAGGTGGTGGGATCTCTT
>JBKEBI010000011.1:0-44949 GCA_047973085.1 Bacilli bacterium
GTAGAAATTTTAAGTGAATAACTAACAAAAAGACTCAATATTGCAATTTGTTGAAAACTCAAACATTAAAAAAGACCATCGACTACTTTGTCGACAGTCTGAGATGAACTAGTATTCATCTTTTATTATATATATAACATTAATTAGGTACAAAGTTATAGTAAACCTTATATCTTCATAATGATAATTTGATATGCATATGGTAACAAAATTTTCACAAAAAAATGTAATTTTTGATAAATTCTGTTAAAAATATGATATACTAAACTATGAAAATATCAAATGGGAGGAAGCGTTATGGAAAATTTTAATGAACAAATGTTAGTACGTTATGAAAAGCTAAAAAAACTTAAAGAAAAAGGGATTGACCCATTTGGAAAACGTTTTAATAGAACAGACAATACTGAAACTTTAAAAACAAAGTATGATAATTATTCAAAAGAGGAATTAGAAGAATTAGCTCAAGATAATGTTTCTTTTGCTGGTAGAATAATGACAAAGCGTGGTAAGGGTAAGGCAGGTTTTATTCACGTTCAAGATAGATATGGACAATTGCAAGTATATATTCGTGAAGAAGAAATTGGTGATGATTTTGAAATTTATGAGTTGTCTGACATTGGTGACATCATTGGTATTGAAGGTGTGATGATGAAAACTAAAACAGGAGAGCTTACTTTAAGAGTTAAGAAATATACTCATTTAAGTAAGGCTCTACGCCCGTTACCAGAAAAATTTCATGGTTTAACGGATGTAGAAGAGCGTTATCGTAGAAGGTATGTTGATTTAATTATGAATGATGAGGCAAGACGTGTTGCTTTTACTCGTCCTAGAATTATTAGATCTATGCAAAAGTATTTAGATAGCCTTGGGTATGTTGAGGTGGAAACGCCAATTTTACAGCCAATTTTAGGTGGAGCTAATGCTAGACCATTTACTACTCATCACAATGCACTTGATATGGAATTTTATTTAAGAATTGCAACTGAGCTACATTTAAAAAGACTTATTGTAGGTGGAATGGAAGGTGTTTATGAAATCGGACGCTTGTTTAGAAATGAGGGAATGAGCCCTAAGCATAATCCAGAATTTACAACAGTAGAGGCATATGTTGCATATAGTGATATGGAAGGTATGATGGACTTATGTGAAGGGTGTATTACACATATATGTGATGAAGTTTTAGGAACTACAACAGTAGAATGGGCTGATAAAGAAATAGATTTGTCTCGAGGATGGAAGAGATGGCATATGGTAGATGCTGTTAAAGATGTTGTAGGAGTTGATTTTTGGCAAGAAATGACACTTGAAGAAGCAAGTAAAATTGCTAAAGAACATGGAATAGAAGTAGAAAAGCATCATACAGGTGTTGGTCATATTATAAATGAATTTTTTGAAGAATTTGTAGAGGAAAAGATTGTGAATCCTACATTTGTATATGGACATCCAGTAGAGATTAGTCCTCTTGCTAAGAAAAATGATGAAGATGGTCGTTTCACAGACCGTTTTGAATTATTTATTGATGGTAGAGAATATGCTAATGCATTTACAGAATTAAATGATCCAATAGATCAAAAAGAAAGATTTCAAGCACAAGTTGATGAAAAAGAATTAGGAAATGATGAAGCTGCTGAAATGGATATAGATTATGTAGAGTCACTTGAGTTTGGAATGCCACCAACAGGTGGAATAGGAATAGGAATAGATAGACTTGTAATGTTACTTACTAATTCAGAAACAATTAGAGAAGTAATCCTATTTCCTCATATGAAAAATAAAAATTAATTAAAAGTGGGAGGAATTATGAAGTACAATAATGAAATTATTTTGAAGTTAAATGATGATATTAATAAATATTTTCTAAATATTTTCCCTGTAGATGAAGATATGTATTTAACTCATGAAGGTGTAAGCAGACTTGTCATGATTGATAGGTATGCTCAAAAAGATAAAAATTTGAAATCTTTATCAGAGGGAGATATTGTAATTACTGTTGTAAAAGAAGACATAAACTTTCCTACTAGAGGTATAGGTAAAGTTATTAAACTTTCATGGTCTACTAATGAAGCGATTATAGAGCTTGAAGAAGAATTTTGTGGAGCATTAGAGTCAGATGAAGAGCGAGAATCAAAACGTATTAAAAGAAGTTTAAATGTCGTTGAAAAACCTCTAGAACTTTATTATGAACAAATTGCAAAACGTGTAGCTTACGCACTTAGTCGAGAAGAAAAAAGTGAAGATTTAAAAGAGAATACTTTTGTAGATTTTTATAATATTTTAAAAGATATGTCATTTGTACCAGCAGGAAGAGTTTTATTCGGTGCAGGAAGTGGGAATGAAGTAACGTTTTTCAACTGCTTTGTAATGCCGATGATTCAAGATTCTCGTGGTGGTATTAGTGAGCATAGAAAAGAAGTAATGGAGATAATGTCACGTGGAGGAGGAGTTGGAACTAATGGAAGTTCGCTTCGTCCAAAATATGCTAGAGCTAAAACTGTTGGTGGAAGAAGTAGTGGTGCTGTAAGTTGGTTAAATGATTTAAGTGGACTTACTCATCTTGTAGAGCAAGGTGGAAGTCGTCGTGGCGCACAGATGATTATGATGGCAGATTGGCATCCAGATGTAATAGAGTTTATTATTTCTAAAATGCAAAACCCTAAAATTTTACAGTTTTTAATTGAGAATTCTAAAAGTGAAATTATTGTTGAAGCTGCTAAAGAGAAATTATCGTTTACACCACTTACACCAATTGAAAAAAAATTATACAATGAAGTTGTAGATGCAGCAAATCAGATGAATATTACTAGTGATGTTTATGAAGAAGCAGCAAAAAAATTGCAAGATGGTGGGACATATAGCGTTAACGAACCTGACTTTTTAACAGGGGCTAATATTTCTGTTAATATTACTTCGGAGTTTATGGATGCAGTATTTAAAGATGAAATGTATCAATTGAGGTATCCTGATTTAGATGCTTTAGAAGAATCTCAAAAAGAGTTTTATGATGAAAATTGGCATGAGATTGGTGATGTTAGAGAATGGGAAAAGCTTGGATATCCAGTTAAAGTATATTATGAAGTTAAAGCTCGTGAGCTTTGGGATTTAATTAATGTCTGTGCAACATATAGTGCAGAACCAGGAGTATTCTTTATAGATAATGCTAATGATATGACAAATGCAGTTGCATATGATCAAAAAATTGTTGCAACAAACCCATGTGGAGAACAACCTTTAGCCCCGTATTCAGTATGTAATCTAGCTGCAGTTAATTTATCTAATGTTGTTGATAAACATACAGGAGAAATAGATTATGATAAATTAAAACATATTGTAAAAGTCGGAGTTAGAATGCAGGATAATGTAATTGATGTTACTCCATATTTCTTAGAAGCTAATAAAGAACAGGCATTAGGAGAGCGAAGAGTTGGTCTTGGAGTGATGGGATTACATGATTTGTTAATTTGGAATAAGAAACGATACGGAAGTGTTGAAGGGAATGAAGTTGTAAGTAAAGTAATGCAAACTATTGCTGAGAGTGCTTATGAGGCGAGTATTGAGCTTGCTCAAGAAAAAGGAAGTTTTCCTCTGCTTGTAAATCGTGATAAGATGTTAACATCAGGGTATATTAAAAAGCTACCTGAACATATTAAAAATGGTATTAAAAAATATGGGATTAGAAATTCTCATTTATTGACGATTGCACCGACTGGTTCTACTGGAACTATGGTTGGAGTTTCAACTGGTCTTGAACCATACTTTTCATTTAAGTATTTTAGAAGTGGAAGACTTGGAAAATTTATTGAAGTAAATGCAAAAATTGTTGATGAATGGTTAAAGCACAATCCTGAATACAATGAAGCTAGTTTACCTGAATATTTTGTTTCAGCTATGGAACTTAGTGCAGATGAGCATGTTGAAGTTCAATGTGTAATTCAATATTGGATTGACTCTTCTATTTCTAAAACTGTTAATGCTCCGAAAGGATATAGTGTTAAAGATGTTGAGAAAATATATGAAAAATTATATCTTGGTGGTGCAAAAGGTGGAACAGTTTATGTTGATGGTTCGAGAGAATCACAAGTATTGTCTTTAACTAATGAAGATGTTGAAATTACTGAACAATTAGATCTTGAATTAAATGATAAAAAAGAAGATTTGGATACAAGTAGTATTATCAATAAGCAAGATAAAGATGTAGGTGTAGAAGTTGGAAACGTTTGTCCAATTTGTAAAGAAGGAAAAGTAATTGATTCAGGTGGATGTAATACTTGTAGTAATTGTGGTGCACAACTTAAGTGTGGATTATAATAAAAAGATAGCTGTTTTATACAGTTATCTTTTTTGATTTGCAAAAATATTTTTAATATGATATTATAAATAGAATATTAAAAGAAAGGAAAAAATTATGTTAGAAAAAACTAAAATTAGTGATCCTATTCTTGCTGAAATTGTAGAAAGAGAGGAATTAAGGCAAAAATCTAATATTGAGATGATTGCATCAGAAAGTAGTGTTCCTATGGAAGTTATGGAACTATCAGGTTCAATTTTTACTAATAAAACCTTGGAGGGTTATATTGGTAATCGTTTTCAAGCTGGTTGCGAAATTGCAGATGAATTAGAAGCGTTAACAATTGAAAGAGCAAAGAAATTGTTTGGGGCAGAGCATGTTAACGTTCAAGTGTATTCAGGAACGAGTGCAAATTATGGAGTGTATGCTTCAATTCTTTCACCTAATGATAAAGTTTTAGGAATGCGACTTGATCAAGGTGGGCATCTTACTCATGGTAGTAAAGCAAATTTTTTATCAAAAGTTTATGATTTTTATAGCTATGGAGTTTGCAAGGAAACAGAGCAAATAGATTATGAAGAGCTAGAAAAATTAGCTCATGAAATCAAACCTAAATTAATTATTGCTGGAGGTAGCTCTTATTCTCGAATTATTGATTTTGAACGTATTGGGAAAATTGCTAAAGATGTTGATGCTTATTTTATGGTAGATATGGCACATTTATGTGGTTTAGTAGCAGCGAAGGTTTTACCAAGTCCAATTCCTGTAGCAGATTTCGTTACAACTTCAACAACAAAAACTTTTTGTGGACCCAGAAGTGGCATGATTTTTTGTAAAAAAGAGCATGCCAAAAAATTAGATCGTGGAGTTTTTCCAGGATCAATTGGTTCAATGCATTTAACAACAGTTGCAGCAAAATGTTGGTCTTTAAAGTATGCAGCTTCTGATGAGTTTAAGCAGATAATGCAACAAGTTGTAAAAAATTCAAAAAAACTATGTAGTGAGTTGACAACTCATGGATTTAGAATTGTTAGTGGTGGAAGTGACAATCATCTACTTGTTGTTGACCTACGACCTAAAAATATAAGTGGTCATGATTTTCAACATGCTCTTGATTATGTGGGGATTACAGTTAATAAAAACCAAATTCCGTATGATCCTACTTCACCATTAATTACAAGCGGAGTAAGAATTGGGACAACTTCAATTACTCAGCGAGGACTCAAGGAAGATGAAGTGGTTATTATTGCTAAAATTATGAATGATATTGCAGATAATATAAATAATTATGAAGTGCTTGATAGATGTCATGAAAGAGCACAGCATCTGATTAAAAAATTCCCATTGTATTAAAAAAGGAACTTCCTATTTAGGAGGTTCCTTTTAATCTTACTTGTTGTAAAATTCTACTATTAATTGTTCATTAACTTCTTGATTAAGTTCATTTCTTTCAGGTAAGCGAATGAATGTTCCGGCCATTTTCTCTTCATCAAATGAAACAAATTCAAGTCTTGAAGTAGTTCCTTGTAAACTTTCAAGAATTGCTGGATGCTTAAGTGATTTTTCTTTTACAGAAATAACTTGTCCAGGTTTAACGATAAATGATGGAATGTCAACTTTTTTACCATCAACTAAAATATGTCCGTGATTTACTAATTGTCTAGAAGCTCTTCTAGTGTTAGCAAGTCCCATACGATAAATTACATTATCTAAACGACTTTCTAATAATTTTAAGAAGTTCTCACCATGAGGACCATCTAGTTTTTTAGATTTATCAAATGTTGTTCTAAATTGTTTTTCATTAACAGCATACATAAATCTAACTTTTTGCTTCTCAGCTAATTGTAAACCATAGTTTGATAATTTAATTCTTCTTTTTCCGTGTTGTCCAGGTGGAAATGGTCTTTTTTGTAATTCCTTTCCAGTTTCTAAAATAGAAAATCCTAAACGTCTACTTCTTTTCCAAGTTGGTTCTTTAATTCTTGCCATTGTATTGCCTCCTTTATAATAGTTGCGCAATCCAATTAGTATAATCTTATAATTAAGGGAGTTTAAATTCGCCTGCAGTTAGGCTACTGAATGTTTTAAACACTTTTAATAAAAGTCATACTTACTGCATTTATACGCATTTTCTATTATATTACATATAGATGTGTATGTCAATTGTTTTTTATTAAATGAATATAGTAATTTTAATGTTTTTTTGCATAGAATTTTATGCTAAATTATGGTAAAATAAAGGTGTATGAATGTGAGGGATGTGTATGGATACAATAACAAACTTTTTTAGTGAAAATATAGTCGTAGTTATTTCAGTATTTGCTTTGCTAATTGCTATACTTATTTTAGTGTATTTAAATTATAAAAAACGTAAGTATAAAGAGTATATTGAAATTATTTCTGATTTAGATAAGCAGAAAGTTAGAGTTGTATATACTCCAGTAGAGTTAGAATTATCTAAATTAAACAAAGTTGTTAAAAATAAAGATTTACTTGTTATACTGAATGAGTGGAATGAACATTGGAATGAAATTAAAAATGATAAAATAAGTGCTATTTCTGATAAAATTTTTGCAATTGAAGATAATGCTGAGAGAAAAAAATTTAAAGGGTTAGATAAGGATATTGAAGAATGTAAGGAAATGATTGCAGCTTTAAAAAAAGAGGCTACTGTTTTACATAAAGATATTATCGAACTTTCTTCTATTGAAGATAAAATTAGGGAAAAAGTAACACATTTAAAGTCTAATTTTAGAAATGTAAAAAAGACCTTCGTTGATAATGAAGCAATGCTTTATTATATGAAAGAAGAACTTGATGAAAAACTTAATGAAACTGTTGACCACATTCATGAGTTAGATAGAATAGTTTCTGCTAATGAGTATGCTGAAGCAGAAGAAACAATTATAAAGATTGAAGAAGAAGTAAAAATCTTGAAAGTTTTAGTAGAGCAACTACCTGATTTAATTATGATTGTGAAGCAATATATTCCTCGTAAAATTGTAACGTTTGAAAGCATGTATAAGAAATGCTTAGATAATGAGATATATTTAGAACATCTATTGTTTGAGGATAAAGTTACTGATGTATCAAATATGATAGATTTGATTATTGAAAAAATGCGTAAGTTATCATTTGAAGATATTGAAGCTGAAATTGATGCTATTAATATTTATACTGATAATTTATATCAGACACTAGAAAATGAGAGTAATAATTTTTATATTTTTAATGATAAATATACAGAAATAAAAGAAGTTATTGAAGATGCTGTAAACTATGTAAATGAATTAGCTGTAGAAATTGAAAAAGTTAAAGCATTATATGATTTAAAAGATTTTGATGAATCTGAAGTTATTGAGTTTAAAGAACTTATTAGTGATGTTAATAATAAATTTAGTGAAATTGCTCAATTTCCTAATGTTGGAGAAACATATTATGATTTAATTGAAGTAATTAATATTTTGATGAAAGAAACAGGAAATGTTGTTGAAAGAATTGAATCTAGTACCTCAAAAATTATGAATTTAAGAGCAGATGAACAACGTGCAAGAGAACAAATGGTTGAAATTCAATATTTAGTTGATCAAAGTAGAAAGATGATGAGAGAAGCTAAATTGCCTATAGTTCCAGGTAATTATCGTGTTTACGTAGCAGATGCTAAAGATGGTATTAAGTATATCAGTGATGAATTAGATAAAGTGCCAATTGTTGTAGATGATTTAAATCAACGCGTGGATACTTCACTTGAACTTGCTTATAAGTTGTATAATAATACGAAGAAAATTATCAAGGAGTCAATGCTTAGTGAGGTCGCAATAATATACGGTAATAGATATCGCTCGAATGTTAGTAATGTGGATAAAGAAATTAGCAAAGCTGAAGAATTATACTATCGTGGTGAATATCATGATGCATTAAATACTGTAGTAAATATTCTGGAGAAAACTGAACCTGGAATATATAGTCAATTGAAAAAATTCTTTGAAAAAGGTGAAATGGTTAATGAATAAAGTGTACTTAGATAATTCAGGTAGTACAAAAGTTTTAGATGAAGTGCGTGATACATTTAATGTGGTAGTTGATAATTATTATGCAAATTGTTCTGCTGTACATAATTTAGGAAATGAAAATAGTTTATTATTTAAAGAAGCAAGGAAACAGGTTGCTTCTTTATGTGCTGTTAGGGAAGATGAAATATTTTTTACTTCTGGAACTACAGAGTCAATTAATACTGCTATTAAAGGTTCTGTTTTATATAATATGCATCGAAAAAATCATGTTGTAACAACTACACTTGAACATTCAAGTGTAATATCTACTCTAAAGTACTTAGAAAAAAGATTTAATATTGAAGTAACTTATGTTAAACCAGAAAATGGAAAAATAACTGCGAAAATGATTACTGATAGCGTAAAAGAAAATACGGTTTTAGTTACAATGGTTCATGTTCAAAGTGAGACAGGGAATATTTTGCCAATTAATGAAGTAGCAGAATATTTAAAAAATAAAGAAACTTTACTTCATATTGATGCTTGTCAATCATTTGGAAAGCTTCCAATTAATTTGAATGAATTTGATATGGTTTCTGTTTCCTTTCATAAATTACATGGTATAAAAGGAAGCGGAATGCTATTTAAAAAACATTCAGTTTTAATTGATAGTTTAATTCATGGTGGAAATCAACAAGAGTATAGAAGTGGTACACTTCCACTTGAGTTATGTGTTTGTGGAGCTAAATGTGTAAGAATTGCATTTGAAAATATGAATGATAATTATAGTAAGGTTGAAAAAAATTATAAGAGTTTATATGAATACTTTGATGGTAAAAGTGATGTGTTTATAAATAGTGCTGAGGCTGGTTCGCCATATATATTAAACATTAGTATTTTAAATATTCACATTGCTGCATTTTCTAGGATGATGTGGGAGAAGGGCTTTTATTTTTCAACTAAAACTTCATGTAGTTCTGGTGCTTCTTATTCTGAAGTTATTTATGATTTAACAAATGATAAAGCGCTTGCAACAAACTCAATTAGAATTTCTATTGGAAAATATAATACAGTTGAAGAAATTCGGACTTTTATTCAGGTTTTTGATGAGTGCTTAGAAAAAGTAAGAGGTAATAATTGTGGATAAAATAAGTATACTTATTAAATATGGAGAGTTAACATTAAAAGGTAAAAATGTTGCTGATTTTAAAAATTTATTGTACAAAAATATTAAAAATGCTTTGAAAGATTATAATTGTGATGTAACACTTGCATATTCTAGAATATATGTTGAAATAGATAAAAAAGACTTTGAAGAAGTTTCAAATAAACTGTTGAAAATATATGGAATACATAGCTTTGCACCATACGTTGCATGTGAAAATGATTTAGAAGTAATTAAAGAAAAGACGC
This sequence comes from Bacilli bacterium, assembly GCA_047973085.1. GTDB lineage: Bacteria > Bacillota_I > Bacilli_A > JBKEDG01 > JBKEDG01 > JBKEDG01. The sequence continues at coordinate 9,691 of JBKEBI010000011.1, forward strand.
TTGAGTACGTTTCCTCTCTTGAATATGCAACATTTAAAGTAGAAACAAAACGAAAAAATAAAAAATTTGAAACTACTAGTACCGAAGTTTCAAGACAAGTTGGAGGTTATGTTAGAGCTCACTCTGATATGGAAGTTGATGTTCATAACCCCAGTTTAAAAATTAATATTGAAATTAGAAATAGTGAATGCTTGATATATTTTGATGAGTATCAGGCACTTGGAGGGCTTCCTGTTGGAATTAGTGGTAAAGCACTTTTGCTTTTATCAGGTGGAATTGACTCACCAATTGCTGGTTATATGATTAATAAACGTGGTTTAAAGTTTGATGCACTTCACTTTACTTCACCTCCGTATACTTCTAAAGAATCGGTTGATAAAGTTTTTGATTTGTGTGATAAGCTTGCTTTATATAATGGAGAATTCAATTTATTCTTAGTAAAATTTACTAAAGTTCAAGAACAGTTACTTGAATTATCAAAAAATTCTTATTTTATTACAATAATGAGAAGAATAATGTATAGAATAGCTGATATGCTATGTGAGGATAAGAATTATAATGCAATTATTAATGGAGATTCTATTGGTCAGGTTGCTTCACAAACGCTTTATAGTATGAAAACTGTTGATATGATTGTTGAGTCACCTATCATTAGGCCACTTGCTGTTTTTGATAAAAGTGAGATTGTTAAAATTGCAAAAGAGATTGAAACATATGATATAAGTATTAGAGCATTTGAAGACTGTTGTACGGTTTTTGTGCCTAAATCACCAATTATTAAGCCAAAGTCATATGTTTGTGAAAGTTTAGAAAAAGAGATAAATTTAAAAGAATTGATTTATGATTGTTTAGAAAATATTGAGGTTATTAAAATTACGACTTCATCGAAAAAATTTGAAAGTTTACTTTAGGAGGTTATATGAGAAATGATTATGATGTAATAATAGTGGGTGCAGGTCCAGCAGGAATATTTACTGCATATGAGCTTGCGTTAAAATCACCAAATTTAAATGTTTTATTACTTGATAAGGGACTAAATATTTATGATAGAAAATGTCCAATTTTAGAAAAAAAAATTTCTAAATGTCCGGTAAACAAAGATGGAGTTAGTGGATGTAGTCCTGCATGTAGTATTACTTCTGGTTTTGGAGGAGCAGGTGCTTATTCAGATGGGAAATTTAACATTACAAGTGAGTTTGGTGGTTGGATGACAGATTATATGCCAAACCATGAAGTGGAAGAAGTTATTAAGTATGTAGATTCTATTAATTTAGAGCATGGAGCTACTACTGAAAAAACTGATCCGACAACTGAAAAAGTGAAACAAATAGAAAAAGATGGAATGGCTCATGGTCTTAAGCTACTTAGAAGTGAAGTTAGACATTTAGGAACTGAACAAAATTTGATGATTTTAAAAAGTATTTATGAACATTTACTGGATAAAATTGAAATGGTTTATAAAACTGCTTGTGAAGATATTATTATTGAGGATAATAATATTAAGGGAATTGTTGTAAATGGTGAAAAAATTTATGCTAAGCATGTAGTAATTGGTCCCGGACGTGATGGAAGCAAATGGCTTACTAGCATGTGCAAATCTCATAATATTGATATGACTAACAATCAAGTAGATGTTGGAGTTAGAGTTGAAACAAACGACATTATTATGGATGAAATTAATGAACATTTGTATGAAGGAAAGTTTATTTTTAGAACGAGTGTTGGAACTACTGTAAGAACATTTTGTAGCAATCCTAGTGGGCATGTAGTTGTTGAAAATCATTCTGGGATTATGCTTGCTAATGGACATGCTTATAAAGATGAAAAGTTAGGAAGTAGAAATACAAATTTTGCACTTCTTGTTTCACATCAATTTGAAGAACCATTTAACCGTCCTAATGAATATGCAAGTGATATTAGCTCTCTTGCTAATAAACTTAGTAATGGATCTATTATTGTTCAAAAATATGGAGATATTAAGAATGGTAGGAGAACAACTCAAAAAAGACTTGATGAAGGATTTGTAACTCCAACATTAAAAGAAGCAGTGCCGGGAGATTTAGGACTTGTTTTACCATATAATACAATGAAGTCATTGGTTGAAATGATCGAAGCCCTTGATCATATTACTCCTGGTATTGCAACCGAGCACACTTTATTTTATGGAGTAGAGGCAAAGTTTTATTCAGCCAGACCAGCTGTTGATAATAAATTTGAATCAAAAGTTAATAATTTGTATATGATTGGTGATGGTGCTGGAATTACAAGAGGGCTTGCACAAGCAGGTGCTAATGGTGTTGTTGTAGCAAGAGCAATTGTAGAAAAAAATGGAGGGAATAATGAAAAATAGTGCAGTAGTTGTAGGAACACAATGGGGAGATGAAGGTAAAGGAAAAATAACAGATTTTCTTGCTGCTCAAGCAGATGTTGTAGTTCGTTATCAGGGTGGAAATAATGCAGGGCATACAATTGTTTTTGATGATAATAAATATGCACTACATTTAATTCCTTCTGGAATATTTGATAGTAAGACAACAAATGTGTTAGCAAATGGAATGGTAATTAATCCTAAGGCTTTGAAAGAGGAATTAAAATATATCAAAGAAAATGGATTTAGTGACTATAAATTAATTATTAGTGATCGTGCTCATATAGTTATGCCTTATCATATTGACTTAGATGGGTACTATGAAAATTTGAGTGGAGATAATAAAGTAGGGACTACTAAAAAGGGAATAGGACCTGCATATACTGATAAAGCTTCTAGATTTGGTATTCGTGTTTGCGATTTATTTAATGAAGAAGTTTTGAGAAGTAAAGTAGAATTTAACTTAAAAATAAAGCAGGATGCATTAAAAAACTGTGGTGTTGAATATAGTGTAGATTCGTTACTAGAATATTTATCTGAATTTACAGATATTTTTAAGTTACATGTTGGAGATACTTCAAGATTTTTAAATACTGCATATTTAAATGGAAAAAAAGTTTTGTTTGAAGGAGCGCAAGGGATAATGTTATGTCTTGATCATGGGACGTATCCTTTTGTTACGAGTTCTTCACCAACTGCATCTTCAATTCCTTTAAATACAGGTGTAAATACTAATTTTGTTAATAATGTAGTTGGAATTAGTAAAGCGTATTCAACGCGTGTAGGAGCTGGTGCTTTTCCAACAGAGTTTGAAAATGAAACTGCAAAAACAATTCGAGAAGTTGGACATGAGTATGGTACAACAACTGGTAGACCAAGGAGAATAGGTTGGTTTGATAGTGTAGTTGTTAAACATTCAGTTCGTGTAGGAAGTGTAAATACTTTATCAATTATGTTACTAGATGTACTTACCGGAATTGAAGAATTAAAAATCTGTACACATTACAAGCTTGATGGAGAAGAGATTGATTATGTTCCAGCACATATAAATGATTTTGAGAAATGTGAACCTGTTTATGTTACTACACCGGGTTGGAGTGAAGACATTACAAAAGTTACAACGTATGAAGAACTTCCTGAAAATGCTAAAAAATATTTATCTTTAATAGAGAAATATTGTGATGCTGAAATTTCAATATTTTCGGTTGGTCCTGATCGTATGCAAACTGTTGTAGTTAAGGACATATTCTAATGATTTTGAGTGGAAGAGAAATTAGTCAGACTATTATTGAAAATTTAAAGAATAAAAATTCTGTAAATGGGTTGAAGTTAGTTGTGATAAGTGTAGGAGATAATAAGAGTGCTATGTCTTATTTGAATGGTATTATTTCTAAAGCTAAGATTCTTGATGTAATTGTAGAGCATGTTAACTTAGATGAAAATATTAATAATGAAGAATATATTAAAAATATTGAATACTATAATTTACATTCAGATGCAATATTATTATTTACACCTTTGCCGAATCAACTTGATTTTGAATTGATTTCTAAATATATTGAACCTAGTAAAGATGTAGATTGTTTAACTAAGTATAATAGTGGTAACTTCTATTTGACTACAGATGAGGTTGTTGCACCATGTACAGCTAAGGCTGTAATGGAAGTTTTTAAAGTGAATAATTATGATTTAACTTCAAAAAAAGTTTGTATTGTTGGTGCTTCAAATATAGTTGGAAAGCCATTAGCAAAATTAATGCTTGATGCTAATGCTACTGTTACTGTATGTAATTATCATACAATTGATTTAGAAGAGCATACTAAAGTAAGCGATATTGTTATTGCTGCGTGTGGAGTTGCTAAACTTATAAAAAAAGAGCATTTAAAAGAGAATGCAATTGTTATTGATGTTGGGATAAATTTTATTGATGGTAAGTTATGTGGAGATGTGGATTATGAAGATTGTTTAAAAACTACTCCAAATATTACACCTGTTCCAGGTGGAATTGGTAGTATAACTTCAACAATAATTTTTCAAAATATGAGTTTACTTAAAAAGTCATAGGAGGATATATGAGTAATATTATAATTCTTTCAGATAGTAATGGATTTCATGTTCAAAATATATTAGAAATATATAACTCTCATTTAAAAAAAGACTATAATTTAGATACGTTTTCATATGTTAGAGATATTGAAGGTATAAAAAAAGTACTAGCTCATACATATTATACTAAAAGTGTCTTAGTTTATGCAGTTGTTAATAATGAGCATAGCGATTTTATTAAAAGATTTTGTAAGAAGCATGAGATACGATTTGTTAATATTTTTAGAGACTATGAAAAAATTCATTCTAATAATTACAGTTTTACAACTTATGAAACGGAGCTTGATGATAAGTACTTTAATCGAGTTGAATGTATTGAATTTGCTATTGATAATGATGATGGTAAAAATTATAGGAAAATTTTAGAAGCAGACATAGTTATTTTAGGAATTAGTAGAACCGGAAAGACGCCTTTAAGCATTTTTCTTGCTATGAAGGGTTATAAAGTTGTAAACATTCCTTTATTTGAAGGAATGAGCGTTCCAAATGAGTTGTATAAAGTTTCAAAGTATAAGATTTTTGGACTTATTAATTCTGTTGAAAAAATTTGTTCTATTAGAAAAAATAGAATTAAGATGACCAATTCAAAATATACAAATGAAACTAACATTTTAAGTGAGTTAAATTTTGCTTATACTCTATACAATGATTTAGAATGTGATATAATAAATTCAGAAGATCAAGCTGTTGAAGAAATAGCTCATTATGTAGAAAATAAAATAAAGGAGAATTTATAGTATGAAATATGTTTATAATTTAAAAGAAGGCAACAAAGATATGAGAGATTTACTAGGTGGAAAAGGTGCAAATCTTTCAGAAATGTGTGTGTTAAATTTAAGTGTTCCAAGTGGTTTTGTAATTTCTACTGATGCATGTAAAGATTATTTATTAAATAAAAATGATTTGAATTCTGAAATAGTTGACCAAGTTATTAGTGAAATTAAAGAAATTGAAGAATTAACTGGAAAATATTTCGGTAAAGAAGGAAAAACTCTTTTATTTTCTGTTAGATCTGGTGCTCCTGTTTCAATGCCAGGAATGATGGATACAATTCTAAATTTAGGATTAAATGATGAAACTGTGCATGATTTTGCTAGAGAAACAAATAATGAAATTATGGCTTTTGATTGTTACCGTCGTTTGATTCAGATGTATGGTAATGTTGTTATGGGAATTTCTTCATCTAAATTTGAAAAGGCATTAGAGGGGCATATGGTTAGCTGTGAGGTTAACAATGAAAGTGAGTTCAGTGCTGAAGATTTGAAAGCGTTAATTCCAATTTATAAAAAAGTCTATTTAGAAAATGCAGGAAAAGAATTTCCTCAAAATGTTGGTGTACAGTTACTTAGTTCTATTGAAGCAGTTTTTGCTTCTTGGAATAACGATAGAGCAAAAACATATAGAAAGATTAATAATATTTCTGATGACCTTGGAACTGCAGTAGTAGTTCAAGAAATGGTATTTGGAAATTACAATGATAATAGTGCAACTGGTGTATTATTCTCAAGAAATCCTAATACTGGAGAAAAAGGTATTTACGGAGAGTTTTTAGTTAATGCTCAAGGTGAAGATGTTGTTGCAGGAATTAGAACACCAATCAATATGGATGATATGCCAAAGGTTATGCCAGCGGTTTATAAAGAATTAGAAAAGATTGCGCTATATTTAGAAGAATACTACAAAGATATGCAAGATATTGAGTTTACAGTTGAAGATGGGAATTTATTTATTTTACAAACTCGTAATGCTCAAAGAAGTAATAAGGCAAAAGTAAAATATTTACTTGATATGTTAGCAAATAATGAAATTTCTAAAAAAGATTTTGTTACTAAACTTGATGTTAGCGATATTGAATCATATTTATTTTCACAATTTGATCAAGATGAGTTAAAAAATCATCAGTTATTTGCAAAAGGGTTACCTGCAAGTTCTGGTGCAGCGACAGGTAAAGTTTGTTTTACTGAGTCCGATGTATCTGAAACTGTTTCAAAAGGAGAACGTGCTATTCTTGTACGTAATGAAACTTCCCCAGAAGATATTTCAAGTATGCATATGAGTGATGCGATAGTTACAGCACTTGGTGGAATGACTTCTCATGCTGCAGTTGTTGCACGTGGAATGGGTAAGTGTTGTGTTTGTGGAGCAACTGGGCTTACAGTAAATGAAAGTAAGAGAATTGCTTCATTTAATGGTGTTGATTTAAGTTTTGGAGACGTAATTAGTGTAAATGGAACAACTGGAGAAGTATTTATTGGAGAAATTCCTGTTAAAGATACTGACCTTGATGATAATTTCTATAAAATGATGGAAATTATCGATGATATAAAAGAAATAGATGTATATGCAAATGCAGATGAAGGTACAACTGGAAGTGAAGCTGTTAAGTATGGCGCAGAGGGAGTAGGTCTTGTTAGAACTGAACATATGTTTTTTGAAGAAGGAAGACTTCTTGATATGCAAGCTTTAATTATGAGCAATACTTTAGAAGAGCGTGTTGGATTCTTAAAGAAAATGTCAGAATATCAAATAGATGATTTTGTTAATTTACTAGATGTAATGGAAGAACGTCCAGTATCAATTAGATTACTTGATCCACCATTACATGAATTTCTTCCAAGCAAATTAGCTCAAGCGAAAGTTTTAGCTGAAAAACTTGGAATAAATGTTGAAGATATTAGAGCGAAGATTAAATCTTTAAAAGAAGAAAACCCAATGCTTGGACATCGTGGATGTAGACTTGCAATTAGTTATCCAGAGATTTATCAGATGCAAGTTGAGTCAATTGTTACAGCAGTAGTTTTAAGAAAAAATCGTGGTTTAAATAGTAATGTAAAAATTATTTTACCTTTAATTACTGAAGAGAATGAATTAATTTATTTAAAGAAAATTATTGATATAACTACTAAGCGCTTATTAAATGGTCAAGATATTGATATTAATATTTCACTTGGTGTAATGATAGAAACACCAAGAGCAGCGTTGATTAGTGATCGTTTAAGCCAATATGTAGATTTCTTTAGTTATGGAACTAATGATTTGACTCAGTTGACTTATGGGTTTAGTAGAGATGATGTTGCAAAGTTTTTACCTAATTATTTTGATAAAAACATTTTAGGGTTTGATCCTTTTGTTTCAATTGATAAGTTAGCTGTAGGAAAGCTAGTAATTCTTTCTAATCAATTTGGTAAAGTTGCAAATCCAAACTTAGTTACTGGAATATGTGGTGAGCATGGTGGAGATTTTGACTCAGTACAGTTTGCATATAACATTGGTCTTGATTATGTTTCTTGTGGGCCAAAACGTATTCCAATTGCAAAGTTAGCTGCAGCTAAGGCGGTAGTGGAAGCAGGTGGAAACAGTGAAAAGCAGGTATGATAGAAATCAACAATTATATGAGAAAGTAAAAAATAATGATTATGATGACTACAATCAAAATGTAAAAGATTTTGAACTTGATTTTGATGCTAAAGACAGTAGAAAAGGATTTCATGAGAAGAAGCGGTTAAGTGTATATTTTCAAGATATAGAGCATGAGTTAGAAAGTGCTAATACAAAACTAAATAGTATTAGTGATTCTACGGGACTTGAAATAAAAAAAGATGTAGATTTAAAAAGTTTAATTCAGCAAGCTAAGAAAAATCATCGTGAACAAGGTGGAAATATTTTTTCAAATACTCAATATGAAATTTTAAGTAGCTTAAATGTAGAGGAATCTGCTTCAGGACTTGATGAAGAAGACAAAGATTTAATTTTAGAAGATATTATTGGTGAAACTATAGAATTAAATTTAGAAAATGAACTTGTGATTGATGATAATTTTGGAGATTCAATTGTAGATCTTAGAATTATTGATACTGATAAAGTAGAAGAAATAGAAGAATTTGATGATATTGATCTTATTTCTTTAGAAAATCCTCAAAAAATTCCAATTGTTGAGGAAGAAGTTACTAGTTTAGAGGAAATAGAGGAAGAGCCTGTAGAAGAGAAACATAAAGAAAATGATGATAAAAAAGTTTCTAAAATAGATGAAGTAGAAATAGAAGAGAAAAGTGAGAAGTGGATAACTATTTTATTAGTGTTCTTGATTATTTCACTAATAGTTGTAGGATTAGTAGTACTTTCACAGTATATAGGTGGTTTTTAAATGAATGTTATTGCAATAGATGGGCCTACAAGTAGCGGTAAAAGTAGTGTAGCTAAACTTGTAGCAAACAAACTAGGAATTATGTATGTTACTAGTGGAATTTTCTATCGCACTATAACTCATTTGATAGTGGAGAAAGATGAGAGTAAAATTGAAGATTTTACTTTCATTTCTGCTGTTTTAGAGGAAAATGAGTTAGTGTATAAGAATGAGAAAATGTATATAAATGGTAAGGATTTTACAGAGATTGTTACGAGTGAAAAATATACAAAATTTTTACCAACAATAAGCGCAAATGCTAAAGTTCGTGATTATGTTAATAAGCAGATTAGAAATATTGCTAATAAATATAGTATAGTTATTGATGGAAGAGATATAGGAACTGTAGTTTTTCCAGATGCTATAGTAAAAATATATTTAGATGCAGACGTTGAAGTTAGAGCTAAATGAAGATATGAAGAAGTAAAAAATCAAGGATTTTCATATGAAGGTGTATTAGAACGTTTAAAAAATCGAGATTTGGTTGATAGTACAAGAGAAGTTGCACCACTAAGAGTAGCTGATGATGCAATAGTAATTAATTCTACTAATATGTCAATTGATGAGATAGTTGAAGAAATTGCGAATATTTATAATGAGGTGGTTTAAATGAAAAAGCCAGTAGTAGCAATAGTAGGGAAACCTAATGTAGGAAAATCTACAATATTTAATAGAATAATTGGAGAACGAGTATCAATTGTTGATGATACTAGGGGAGTTACACGAGATAGATTATATGCAAAGACATCTTGGATGGGAGATGAATTTATTATAATTGATACTGGTGGTATTGAAGTTGATGAAAATATTTTTTCTTCTGAGGTTGCTGTGCAAGCAAGCATTGCAATTGAAGAAGCAGATGTAATTATTTTCGTTGTTAATAGTAGAGAGGGAATTACAAGGGAAGATCATGAGGTTGCTTCTTTATTATACAAATCAAAAAAGCCAATTATTATTGCTGCTAATAAAGTTGATAACTTTGAGCAAAGTAAAGATATTTATGAATTTTATAGTTTAGGATTTGATGAAGTAGTTGCTACGAGTGGTGTTCATGGGATAGGGATTGGAGACTTACTTGAAAAATCACACTCTTATTTTCCTAAGTTTGAAGATTCAGACGAAGATTTAAATACAATTTCAATTTCATTTATTGGTAGACCAAATGTTGGGAAAAGTTCTTTAGTGAATTCAATCATTGGAGATAATAGAGTTATTGTGAGCAGTGTAGCAGGAACTACAAGAGATGCAATAGATACATCTTTTGAATATGAAAATCAAAAGTATAATATTATTGATACTGCAGGAATTCGTAAAAAGGGAAAAGTTTATGAAAGTGTTGAGAAATATAGTGTTCTTAGAAGTATGGATGCACTTTCTAGAAGTGATGTAGCAATTCTTGTCCTTGATGCAGAAACAGGTATTATAGAACAAGACAAAAATGTTGTAGGTTATGCAATAGAAAGTGGTTGTGCAATTCTAGTAGTTGTAAATAAATGGGATACTATAAAAAAAGATAATGATACTGTTAAACATTGGGAAGAAAATATTATTAGTCATTTTCCATTTATTAATTATTCAAATATTGTTTTTGTTTCTGCGCTTACAAAGCAAAGAATTTATAAAATATTAGATGAAGTAGTAATTTGCTATGAAAATCGTAATAGAAGAGTTCAAACTAGCGTTTTGAATAATATAATTGCTGAGGCAACATTACTTAATCAAGCACCAAGGCACAATGGTGGAAGACTTAAAGTATATTATGCAAGTCAAGTATCAACAGCACCACCTACATTTGCTCTATTTGTAAATGATCCTGCATTTGCTCACTTTTCATATATTAGATATTTAGAAAATACAATTCGTGAATATTTTGATTTTTCAGGAACGCCAGTTAAATTTGTTTTACGTTTAAGAAAGTAGGGATAAAATGAAAGTAGGAGTTTTAGGATTAGGAAGTTGGCCTTTAGCATTGGCTCAAGCTTTAAATGATAATGGGCATGAAGTTTTGATGTGGAGTGCAATTTTAGAAGAGGTAGATGAGTTTAATAAAAACCATACTGCAAGCAAATATATTGATAATGTTGTTTTTGATAGTAAAATGAAAGCCACTACAGACATTTCTGAAATTTGTAATCACAGTAAAATTATTTTAGTAGGAATCCCAACCAAATTTTATCGCGATGTATTAAAAACCTTAAGCACAAAACTTGATAGTAAAAAGTTTTTCATTAATGTAAGTAAAGGAATCGAGCCAGTAACCCATATGTTAATGAGTGAAATTATTTCTGAAGAAATAGATAAAAAATATGTTGATGATATTATTAATTTAACAGGGCCTAGTCATGCTGAAGAACTTGTTAAATTTATGGAAACTACTTTAGTTAGTGCTAGTGTAAATTTAGAAAATGCTAGGCTTGTTCAGTCTTTATTTCAAAATGAGTATCTTAGAGTATATATTAGCGATGACTTAATTGGTACACAGCTTGTTGGAGCACTTAAAAATATTATTGCCATTGCAGCAGGAGCACTTGTTGGACTGGGAAAAGGTGATAATATAAAAGCTGCTCTGATTACACGTGGACTTGCAGAACTTAGAAGATATGCACTACTTCGTGGAGCAAAAGAGGAAACTATTTATGGCTTAGCAGGACTTGGAGATTTAATCGTGACTACTTCTAGTGTTCACTCTCGTAATTTTCAAGCAGGTTATCGTATTGGACAGGGAGAGAACCCGCAAAATGCGATTAACAATTCTGTCATGGTTGTTGAAGGAATTAGAACTTGTAATGCAGTTGTAAATCAACTTTCACAACTTGATATAGAAATGCCTATTAGTGAGGCTGTATATGATGTGTATTATAATAATGTAGATATAAATGAAGCAATTGTGAGGTTAATGACAAGAGAGCATCGCAATTTCGGGGAGGTGTAGTTATGTTTGGAATTTCTAAGAAAAATAAGCATACTGATATTGCAATTATTGGACTTGGTTCATTTGGAATCAATGTTTTAAAAAACTTTATTAAAGAGGGTGTAGATGTAACAATTATTGATAAAAGTAGTGATCTTATCAATCAACATTCAGCCTTGTGTGATAATGCTTTTTGTGCAGATAGTACGCATGTAGAGTCTTTGAGAAAAATAGGGATTCATAACTATGATTGTGTAATTATTGCAATAGGTCAAGACTTAAATGCAAGTATTCTTACAACATTATTATTAAAAGAATTTGAAATAGATACAATTATAGTTAAAGCAAGTGATGAAAATCATGCCAAAATATTGAATAAAATTGGAGCAGATCAAATTGTATACCCTGATAAAGAAATGGGAAAGAGAGTGGCTATGCAAGTAATGTATAGTTCGCTTAGAGAATTAGTAGAACTTAATGAAATTCAAGTTATGGCGCAGTTAAGTGTTTCTAATGAAGAATTTATTGGGAAGACATTGGAGTCTTTAAATATCACAAATAAATATAATGTAATTATTTCAGCAATTAGAAGAAATGATGAAGTAATTATACCTGGAGCACAAGAAATTTTATATGCTGGTGATTTACTTATTGTTGTTGGTGAAAATGATAAAGTCGACAAATTAACTAAGGATATATAATGAATGAAATTATTGTAAATAACTCTACAAAATATAATATAGATAATATTTGTATAGAAATTGTCGAAAATATTTTAGAAGATTTATCAATTAATAATGCAAGCCTTTCAATAAACTTGGTTACTGATAAAAAAATGAATGATATTAATATGCAATACAGAAATATTGATAAACCTACTGATGTAATAACTTTTTCGTACGAAGATATAATTAATTTTAATGAATTATTTAAAATACGTGAACTTGGTGATATATTCATTGCTGTTGAATATGTTTATCAAAATAGTATAAAATACCAACATTCCATGGCTAGAGAAATGTCATTTGTACTTGCACATGGAATTTTGCATACTTTAGGGTATGATCACCAAACAAAAAAACAAGAGGAAATAATGTTTAAAAAACAGGAAGAGTTAATAGCAAATGTTATTTTAAAAGGAAGTGAATTAGATGAAATATTTAATTGATGAAGCTAAGAAAGCTTTAAGTAATGCATATGCGCCATATTCAAACTTTTATGTTGGATGTGCTGTTGAAATGAATGATGGTAAAATATTTTTAGGTTCAAATGTTGAAAATATTTCTTATGGGGGTACAATTTGTGCTGAACGAAGTGCAATAGTATCAGCTATTTCTAATGGATATAGTAAAGGAGATTTTAAAGCAATTGCAATAGTTGGTAATACTACTAAATATATTAGACCATGTTTTATATGCCGTCAAACACTTGTTGAATTTATGGATAAATCAACACCAGTTGTACTTGGAATGAAGAATGATGATTTTGAAATTCTAACTGTTGAAAAATTAGCACCATATCCATTTGAGGACTTTGAATAATGAAAAAGAGTGGATTTGTAGGTCTGGTTGGAAGACCGAATGTTGGGAAAAGTACTTTAATGAATTCAATTTTAGAAATGAAACTTGCAATTATTTCTTCTAAACCTCAAACAACAAGAAATATAATTAGAGGTGTGTATAATGATGATGATAGCCAGATAATTTTTGTTGATACACCAGGTATTCATAAGCCAAAACATGAGCTTGGAAATTATATGAATAAAGTTGCTACAACTACTTTAAATGAAATGGATATTGCTTTATTTTTAGTAGATGTAAGTGAAGATTTTGGAGCAGGAAATAAGTATATTTTAAATTTACTTGATGGTGTTTCTTGTCCAGTTATTCTTGTAGTAAATAAGATTGATAAAATAAATAATGAGGATTTAATTACTAAAATAGCAGAATACAATAAGTTATACAACTTTGCAGAAATTGTACCTGTTTCTTCACTTGAGCATCGAAATGTAGAACAACTATTAAAAGTAGTTAAAAGTTATTTACTACCAAATCATGAATATTATGAAGATGACACATTTACAGATATTACTGATTTATTTTATATACGAGAAATCATTAGAGAAAAAGTTTTATATCATACACAAGATGAAATTCCTCATAGTGTAGCAATTGTTATTGATGAAATAGATGAGGATGAAAAAACTGTTGAAATATTTGCTTCAATTATTGTTGAAAGAGATTCTCAAAAAGGGATTTTAATTGGAAAAAAAGGGTCAATGATTAAGCAACTAGGTAGTGAATCTCGTGCTGAGCTTACTAAATATAAAGGAAAGAAAGTACATTTAAATTTGGTTATTAAAGTTGATAAAAACTGGAGAAGTAATCAAAAATCATTGAATAAATATGGATATAGAAGCTAATGCTTGTTGAAATTGTAGGAATTATCATTAATGAAAGAAATTATGGTGATAATGATAAAATTGTAACAATTTTTAGTGATAGTGGGAAGCTTTACTCTGTAAAAGTAATTGCAGGGAGAAAATTAAAAAATATAAATAGAAGCAAAACTCAAATGTTTTGTTATGGAGAATTTAAAATAAAGGAAAATCCAGATCGATTTAGTGTTTTGAAATCTGTAACAATTAATGAACAATTTTTAGAATTAAAAATTGATTTAGAGAAATATTATAACGCGCTATATTTTTGCGAATTAATTACAAAGCTTGGATATTACAATAACTTAGAGGCTGGACTTTTTATTCAGTTTATCCTAGCTTTAAAAAAGCTTAGTTCTGAAAAAGAATATATATCAACTAGAATTCTTTTTGAATTCATTATCCTACGTTATATAGGAATTATGCCACACTTTGATGCATGTGTTGTTTGTGGTAATACAAATATTGTATCAGTTGATTATAAGTTAGGTGGATTTATCTGTTCAAACTGCTTTGATTTTTCACATGAAAAATATGAAGTTAAAACTTTAGCAATACTAAAAGCATTAAATAATATAGAATTTAGTAGAGTAGGGAAGATTACACTTAGTGAAGCAGTTTTAAATGATATTAGTAAGTTTGTTGATCAGTATATTGAATACCACTTAAATATTAAACTTAACACGAAATCTTTTATTAAATAAGGTATATTTTGTAATATATCTTATTTATTTTTGATTATATTTATATAATGTGATAGTTGCGTATTGATTGTTAAAATAATAACAAAAAAATGCTCAGATAATATCTAGAGCATAATTAGTTATTTTTTTATAAGTTGAAAATTAGCACATTAGCTAGTTTATTTTAATTTTTATTTATTGAATATTTAATGTATTCATATACTAAAGCAACAATAATTACAATTACCATTAAGAATAAAGTAACATAAAAGTTCACGCTTTTTGCTAGCATCATTGGACTAATATATTTTAATAGTAAAACAGTAATTACTGGAACAACAGCTTTTTTGGGATTTGCTATTACAAGTGGGGTAGCAAATGCGCCCATTAAAGCTGGCATAATATTTTTAAATGCTGGTTCTAAAACTGGATTTTCTAAAATTGGAGCTATAAAACTCATAAAGAATATTCCAACAGTAAGTACTGCAACAGTAATAAATGATGAAGTGGCAATGGCCATAGTTGAGGCTACTTCTGCTTCTTCGGTTCCTTTTTTGGCATTAATTGCTTGTTGAGCTGAAACAGCAGCTGGAATTTTCATGTTTCCTATATTACCTGTAATAAAAGATAAATATGATCCAGAAGCTCCAAGGATAGGAGTGTATGCAAGTACTTCAGCAACACCAACAAAAATAAATATTACTGCAAATGGAAATCCATATTGCATGTACATTTTAAAGTTGATTGGAATATCAAATACGTTTGAAATAATAATTGGCACTAAAACCATTAATACTACAGCAATAAAATTTGTTATTCTACCTAATCTATGAATTTGATTTGTATATTCTTCTCTGCTTCTCATCTTAACTTACCCCCGCTAAATTTAAAAGTAATGCTGCAATCATTCCTGCAAAAATACTTAGTGGAAAAGAAAAGTCTTTTAATACAGGTACTTTTAATTTTTCACTTAATTTTCCAAGAGATACAACACATATTGATGCTGCAGCAAATGCTACAATAGCATCTGTTGGTATTGATACACTTTCCACCTTTTTATTTACAAAAGTAATAGCTGGAAGTATTAGTGGTAATGCAATAGCAACATATAATGCTGGAAAAATTGTTGGTACGATTTCTGGACCAAATGTTTCTTTTTGGTGCTCCAAACTATTAATTTTTCCTAAAAATGGTTTAAGAGCAAAGATTGTTAAAATAGGTGAAGTTAGTATACCCACACTCATTGAAAACAATATTACCATAAATAATTCTTGATCAATATCAGCAATTGTTTCAAAACCTGCTTGTTGAGTAATAGTTCCTGCAACTAGGTTTTCATAAACCCCACTACCAATTACTGATAAACGTAGCCATGGAAAATATAATCCAAGACCAGGTATTAATACTACTAAAAATAGTAATATTGCAATAGCTGGAATAATTGAAAATACTGCACTATTTACAAATATTTTTTTAAGTCATTTGTAGGCATTCCAATCTCTTTTCCTCTATTATATGATTTTTTATAAAATAAAACTGCTTGTATAACCACGAAACAAATAACTACCGAACATAAAACAAGCATTAGCTTGCTTTCAGCTATATACATATATTCACTTTTTATAAAAATGCTCATAAGCATCCTCCCTATATTTTATATTATTTATTATTTTTTAGCCATTCTATGGCACTTGCAACAAAAGTTGTAACTCCATATTTTAATGCACGCTCATCTATTAACACTTTTGGGTGATGAACTGTATATTTGAATCCTTCTTCTATATTTCCAGCCACTAATGGAATGTATAAACTTGGAACTTTTTCAGAAATGTATGCAAAATCTTCTGATCCTGTAAATATATAATCTAAATTTTGCACCTGATTAGCTCCCAAAGCACTCTTTAATATTTTTTCAATTTCTTTTGCTTTTTCCTCATTATTAATTGTTGGTGGGGTACTTCCTAATTTTGTAATTTTTGTTTCACAATTAAATAACTCTCCAGTTACCTTAACAATTTGTTCAATTCTTTCAAAATGATAATTACCTACATCTTCATTAAAAAAAACGCATAGTTCCTTGCATTACTCCTTCATTTGGAATAATATTGTGTGTATCACCAAATGAGAATTGACAAATACTTAGCACTAAAGGATCAGTCGCAGAAATTTCTCTAGCTTTTACTGTTTGTATCTGACTGTATATGTGGTTTGCAGCTGCAATTGGATCAACAGAAATTTGAGGCATACCTCCGTGTCCTCCTTTACCAGAAATATCAATTCTAAAATTTTGTGAACCAGCTAGAAGAGGGCCACCTTGAACACTTGCCAATCCAACAGGAAAATTATTTTGACCTGGAAAAACATGTAGAGCCATAGCAAAATCAACTTTAGGGCTTTTTAAGATGTTAGCATCAATCATTTTTAAAGCACCACCAAAACCTTCCTCATTAGGCTGAAACATGAATTTAACTTGTCCTTCTAACATATCTTCATTTTCTTTTAGAATTTTTGCAGCTCCAAGTAGCATAGCTGTGTGCATATCATGTCCACATGCATGCATTCTCCCATCAAATTTAGACTTGAACTCTAAATCCAAATTTTCTTTAACAGGTAATGCGTCCATATCTGCTCTAAGTAAAATGGTCTTCCCATGTTTTTTACCGATACATGCAGTAATTGAACTATCAGCAATTATTTTACCTTCAATTCCAAATTCGGCAAGCTTTTCTAATACAAAATTGGTAGTAATAGGTAAATCAAAACCTATTTCAGGATGAGCATGCAAGTATCTGCGTATTTCAATTACTTCTGATTCAATTTTTTGCGACATTTCTAAATATTTATTCATACTTTTGTCTTCTCCTTCACATCAATATATTTCATAGTTATATTATATCATAAAATAATAGTGTTTATAACAAATAAAAAAAATATAATATTTTAATTATATTTTCTATATGTTCTAAAAATTGCTAGTATTATGTAATATTTTCAATTATATTTTTTATATGCTCTAAAAAATTATTAACATTATACTTTTTTTCAAGTCTAAGTAACTTATACATAATTTTAGTAAATATTTTAGTGGGAGTGGTACTTGTAAAGTAGGTAAATTTAGTACAATTTTCATCAATTTTATTCAATTCATAATAATATTGAATATTAAAATAGTTACTGATATTAAATTCAGCACTAATTTTTTTATGGTCATTTTCATCAATATACTCTGTAATTGTTACAAGAGTTTCTAGAACATTTCCATTGTCATCTCTTCCTTGCAAATAAGTACTCCCAATTTTATTTTCAGTTTCATTTTCAATATTGTGAAATAAAATTGTAGGGTCAATTTTTTTAACATTATTTTCTGAAAAATCAAATAGTTCAAAACATTTATTAATATTTTTACTGATAATAATATCTCCTTGTAATCTAGTCATTTTACACCTCCATATTCTAATTATACATAAATTTGATAACATTTACAAATAGTTTTTATTATAGTATAATTGTTATAGTTAAATACTATAGTGAAGGGGGAATATTATGAAACTACTTATTATTTCAGATAATGATTCAAACGAATTATACTCTTCAATTGAAACTGATTCAATTGGTTATCTTCCAAATATTTTTTTAGATAAAATTGATTATGATATAATTTCAAATAACTTATCAAATATCAATATTTTAGCTTTTATTACTAATGAAAAAGGAATTGGAAAATTATTTTTTGCTTCTTTACATAAAGTTGAAAAATCAAGTAAAAGCTTTGATTTAACATATAAAATTTTACATGTTATTGAAGATAAGTCAGAGATTTCAAATTTTAATAGAGCTTTTCCTTATGCTTTTAAAGAAGAAAATAGTGCTAAATTATCCAATTCTGAAGAGCTTATTCAGATAGTAAAGTTTTTTAATCCAATTGATAATAGTAAAAAGAGAATTACTGCACTTGATATAAAAAGTGTAATTATGAATACTGATGCATATAGATTGCAGTCTTCAAAAACTGAGGTTTATAAAAAATCATATGAAGATGGAGTACATACTCGTCTTTCTCATAGTATAAGAGTGAGTCATATTTCTAGTTTAATTGCTAAAAGGCTTGAGGAAACACTCGATTTAAAGCTTAATTATAATTTGATAGATAATATTTCAATGGGGCTTAATATAGGACATACTCCTTATGGAAATGTTGGAGAAAAAGTCATAGGGGAAATATTAAATGGAAGTATAGATATAATTCCAAATGTGGATGTTTTGGGTTTGAAATACTTTAAACATAACTTACAATCTGCTAGAATGCTTGAACGTGTTGAGTCTATTACTAGTAGACAAAATAATTTTGTAGATTTAGATGTTATTGCGGGAATTATTGCTCATACGAGACTTAATTTTGATAAAGATATGTATAATAATTCTGAGAAAGTTAATAAATACTTATCAAAGTACTACATTAGCTATGATAAACTTATAGGTGAATATGCAATTCTTAAGGAAAATCAGTTAATTCCTAGAACTTTAGAAGCTCAAATTGTTATTGTTGCAGATGAAATTGCGCAAAAATCATATGATGTTGAGCTAGCTATTAGGAGTGAAAGTGTAGATAAAAATGAAATTATTACAAGGTTAAAATTATTGAGTGAATTGACAGGTGAATATCTTGAATGTGACTTTAATAATAGAAATGATCGCTACTACGCATCTAGACAAATTAGTAGTCATATTGTTAAATATTTAATTGAATCAGCTTGTGATAGTGTACGTTTTGAAAAAATTAATAAAGGAAATATTGAAAGTTATATTAATTTTTCAGAAACCGGAACAAATATTTTGGAAATGCTTGATAACTATTTTCAATCAAAATTGTTACTTTCTAGAAAAGTTAGATTATACGACCATAAATCAAGGCAAATTATCAAAGATATTTTTACAGAAGTATATAATGATATTAATTTACTTCCTTCATTTCATAAGAATAGAATTATTGAAGAATTTTATAAAGAAGGAATTAAAGACATAAATATTTTACTTTGTTTTATTTCGTTTGAAGATGGCATAAAATATTTGGATAATATTTTATATTCAGATATTAGAAAAGTAAGAAATAAACATGAACAAGAATTACTTATTAGAAAAAGAGAGATTATTATTCAAGCAATAATTGATTATATTGTGTATTTAAGCGATAATGATGCAAAATCATTACATGAATATTTGATGTTTAATTAGGAGATATATGAAACCAAGAGAAAAAAAGCGACAGAAAAGTTTAGAGAGAAAAAGAAAAATTCGTAGTAACAATAAAAATATTGTTGAAAATTTCAATTATAATTTTTTAATTACTTCGGAATATGATGGTTATAGTTTAGGTGGATATGCTAAGCAAAAGCATAAAAACACTGTACAAGATAAACTAGAAGATGCACTTGAAACTATTCTTGGAAGAAAAGTTAAGACAATTGAAAGTTCAAGAACTGATGCTAAAGTTCATGCTAGAGATCAAAAAGTAATGTTTAAGTTTTACAAAAATCTAGATTTAGATAAAATTAAAGAATCATTGAATAATATGACTGATAGTTGTGTTAATATCATTTCTATTGAAAAGGTTTCTGATGATTTTCATTGTAGGTACGATGTTTTAAATAAAACATATTATTATTACATTATGAAAAACTATAGTGTATTTAATCGAAATTATAAGTATTACCATTTAAAACCTTTAAATATTAAGCTAATGAAAACAGCAAGTAAATATTTAGTTGGAACACATGATTTTACTTCTTTTTGCTCGACTAAGTCAACACAAGAATCAAAAATTAGAACGATTAATAGTATAGAAATCGAGGAGACTTCTCAAGATATTATAATAAAAATTAATGGAGATGGTTTTTTATACAACATGGTTAGAATTATTGTAGGAACATTACTTGAATTCTCTGACAAGCAATTATTGGCTCAAGATATTGAAAAAATTCTTTACTCACAAGATAGAAAAAAAGCAGGGGCTACTGCACCTGCACATGGGTTATATTTGCATAATATTAAATATGAATAATATTTACTCCTGCATTTTCAAGCTTTTTCATACTGTTGGCATGAACTTCTTGACTATCGTGATTTTCTGCATCAAAAGTTGCGCATAGATTTTCAATGACATTTACATTAATATTTAAATCTTTTTCATGAACATATTTTATTGCAGCATAAGCAAAATCAAATATGCAAATATCACTTACACAGCCAACAATGTATAAATTTTTAATCCCATCCTCAAAAGGATTTTTAGCAAGAAATCCATTTGTACTATTTTTTTTAATAATTGTAATTTCATCAAAGTTAAGCTCTGAAATTATTTTAGCTTCATTAGATCCTTCAATGCAATGTGGAGGATATACTAGAAATTCTTTACAATTTTTAGGGTGAGAATCTGTATAATGAACCACTTCAATATTATTTTCAAGTGAAGTTTCAATTAATTTTTTAATTCCAGGTATTAGTTTTGCTACATTGGGAGAAGAAAGAGCTCCTTCAAAAGCAAATCCATTAATCATATCAATTATTATTAGTTTATCATTTTTTGTAAGTTTCATTTAATCACCTCATTATATATTATACTAGATAATTGTAGATAAAAAAAGGAGAATATATGAGTTATTCACTGCAAACAGATTTATATCAAATAAATATGGCATACGCATACTATATAGATAATGTACATGAAAAGAATGCTGTATTTGAAATGTATTTTAGAAAAAACCCATTTGAAAATGGATATGCTGTTTTTGCCGGTCTTGAACGTGTTGTTGAAGTCATTAATGAATTTAAATTCAATGATAGTGATATTGAATATTTAAAACAATTTAATTATTCTGATGATTTTTTAGACTATTTAAAAAATTTAAAATTTTCTGGCAATTTAAAGTCTGCTAGGGAAGGAGAAATTATTTTTGCAAAAGAGCCTATTTTAATTATTGAGGCTCCCTTGATAGAAGCTCAACTCTTAGAAACGCTTTTATTAAATGTTGTAGGATTTCAAACATTAGTTGCAACTAAAGCTAGTAGAATAAAAAGGCTAATTAAAAATAGTTCTGCAATTGAATTTGGAGCAAGAAGGGCACAAGAAACAGAAGCTGCGCTATGGGGAGCAAGAAGTAGCTATATTGCTGGTTTTGATGGAACTAGTCTTCTTAATGCAGGAATCAATTTTAATATTCCAGTCTTTGGCACACATGCTCATTCATTTGTTCAAGTATACCAAGATGAATATCAAGCATTTAAAAAATATGCTACTGCACATAAAGACGTAGTATTTTTAATAGATACATATGATTCTATTAGATCAGGAGTTATCAATGCGATAAAAGTAGCTAATGAATTTGGAAATAGGATTAATTTTATAGGAGTTAGAATCGATAGTGGGGATCTTGCTTATACTTCAAAACGTGTAAGAGAAATTCTCGATAGCGCTGGGTATATTGATGCAAAGATATTTGTTAGTAATGATTTAGATGAAAATACTATTGCTTCTCTTCTTTTAGAAGGAGCTAAAATTGATGTTTATGGAATAGGTACAAAGCTTATAACATCATATGATCAACCATCATTAGGAACTGTATATAAACTTGTAAAAATTGATAATACTGATGTAATTAAAATTAGCAATAATATTGAAAAAATTACTACACCGGGTCATAAAAAAGTTTATCGTGTTTTAAATAAATATAATAAGAGTGAGGGAGATATAATTACTTTATATGATGAAAAAATTTCATTTAATAAGCCTCTTAGATTACAGGCAGAAACAAATCCACTTCTATACAAAGAGGTTGATAACTTTACTCTATATAATATTCATGAAGAAATTTTTAAAAAAGGTGAGTTAATATATATTCTTCCTTCTCTTGAGGAGATACGAGCTTATCATATAACGGCAATAAATAGAATATGGGATGAAGTTTTAAGGTTTAAAAATCCTGCTAAATATTATGTTGATTTAAGTGAAAAATGTTTAGAAAATAAGTTGAATTTAATAAAAAATCATACACAGTAATAGGAGGTTTTTATGAAAAGATATGTTTTAACTCTAGATTTGGGTACAACTTCAATTAGGGCTTTTTTAGTTGATAAAACTGGAGATATTATTGCAAAATCTCAAAAAGAGTTCTCACAAATTTTTCCTAAATCAGGGTGGGTAGAACACGATGCAAATGAAATATGGTTGACATTATTATCAGTTTTATCAACGCTTTTTATTGAAAAAAATATAGATATTAACCATATTGATTCTATTGGCATAACAAATCAAAGAGAGACAACAGTGATATGGGACAAAGAAACTTCACTTCCAATATATAATGCGATTGTATGGCAATCTAGACAATCTGCTAGTATTTGTGATGAATTAATTGATAAAGGCTATGAAGATTTATTTAAATTAAAGACAGGGTTACAAATTGATGCCTATTTTTCTGGTACAAAAGTAAAGTGGATACTTGATAATGTTGAGGATGCAAGATCAAAAGCAAATGATGGTAAACTTCTTTTTGGGACAATTGATACGTGGATTATTTGGAAATTATCTAATGGTAGAGCCCATGTTAGTGACTATTCCAATGCATCTAGAACCTTAATGTATAACATATATGATTTGTGTTGGGACGAAGAACTACTTGAAATATTAAACGTGCCAAGTACTATGTTACCTGAAATTAAAGAATCGTCACATTTATTTACATATACAGATTCAGCAGTATTTTTTGGTCATGAAATACCAATTACTGGTGTTGCAGGAGATCAACAAGCAGCCTTATTTGGTCAGGCATGCTTTCAAGCTGGAAGTGTTAAAAATACTTATGGAACAGGATGTTTTATGCTAATGAATACAGCAAGTACGCCTGTTAGATCCAAGAATGGGTTACTGACTACAATTGCTTGGGGAATTAATGGTAAGGTAGAGTATGCACTTGAAGGTTCTATTTTTGTTGCTGGTAGTGCGGTTAGCTGGCTAAGAGATGGACTTAGGATGATTGATAATACCTCTGATTCTGAAAAATATGCTAGTCGTGTAAAAAATACTAATGGAGTTTATGTAGTACCTGCCTTTGTAGGACTTGGAACTCCATATTGGGATTCAGATGTTAGAGGAAGCGTTTTTGGTCTTACTAGAGGAACTAGTAAGGAAGAATTTATTAGAGCAGTACTTGAATCAATTTGTTATAGAACAAGAGATGTTTTAGATATCATGAGTAAGGAGAGTGGAATTAATCTTTCAAAGCTTAGGGTTGATGGAGGAGCTGTTAATAATAAAATGCTTATGCAGTTTCAAAGTGACATTTTAAATATGGATATTGATGTGAGTAGAATTAATGAAACTACAGCTTTAGGAGCAGCTTTTCTTGCGGGTCTTTCAACAGGTTTTTGGAAAAATAAAGAGGAAATATTAAAAATATGGTCACCTGGTGAAACTTACCAATCAAAAATGGATGAGAGAACTCGTAATGATTTGTATAATGGCTGGAAAAGAGCAATAGCTGCTACAATGGTATTTAAAAACTAGCAATTGCTAGTTTAAGATATCAATATATTTAGAATTTTTTATTTGTCCTACAAGTGCAACTCTAGAAATACTATTTGTAATAGGCCATTCAAGTATGTTTTTCAATGTTTGAGTAAGGTCAACTCCAAGAGCTTCTGGAGAAAGACAAGCATAATAATTTTGCTTTTTAAACTTATTAATATATGTAATCAAATTTTTCTTGGCGATTTCATTTGATTTATTAGTACTTATTATTGCATAAATTTTTTTGCTAGTATCAAAAACTTCATCAAACATTGGTGCATTAGGAGGACATGAATTTTTACTTCCATATTTTGGACATCCATATGGGTGGTCTTTATAAGGTACGGCACAGAGTTTTCTAGGTGAAATACATTTATTAGTTGAAAATAAACTACAATTAAAGCAGTCTTGTTTTTTGTTAGTTTTTATACAATTTGGAGTAACTATAATAGGAATTACATTAATAACTTCAATTGACATTTTCTCACCTCAGTCATATTATACATCATCTTATAGCATTTAACAAATAAGGAGGATATATGAAATATAAATTATATACACTTAATAGTTTTGTAAGTAAAAATGGAGAGGGTGGAAACCCTGCAGGAGTGATTTTTGAAAATGGATTTTCTCATGAGAAAAAGCAAAAAATTGCTAAAATACACAATTTAAGTGAGATTGCTTTTTTGGAAAAAGGAAAAACTACAGATTATAAAGTTGAATTTTATACCCCAAATAGTCAAATTGATTTATGTGGTCATGCAACTATTGCACTTTTTGGCTTGATGAAAAAGCTTGAAATGATAGAAAATAACACTTACTCAGTTGAAACTCTTGCTGGAATAATTAATGTTTCATTGGAAGATAATCATGTTTTTATGACTCAAAATTTACCTATATATGATGAAGTAGTTGATAAAGTTGAGATTGCAAAGTCATTAAATGTGAGTGAAAAACATTTAAATAATCTTTTATGTCAAAAGGTATCAACTGGGTTATTTGATATTATTATTGGTATAAATAGTTTGAGTGAGTTAGAGAATATACAGCCTAATTTCGATTTAATTAATCAGCTTAGTGTTAAATATGATAGTGTAGGTTACCATTTATATGCAATTAGTGATAATCAAATTTACACTAGAAATTTTGCACCAAGATATGCTATTAATGAAGAGAGTGCTACAGGTTCTGCAACTGGTGCTCTAGCTTGCTTTTTATTTAAAAATAAATTACTTGAATTAAATAAGCAATACTTATTTAAACAAGGATATTTTATGAATTCGCCTTCAAACATTTATGCAAAATTAGTTGGGGAAAATAAGATTGACCAAGTACTTGTAGGTGGAGAAGTTGGGATATTTAATGTAAAGAAATATTTTATATAAAAATGAGTTAGTCGTTTTTTAATGACTAACTCATTATTTATTTTTTTCTATTTAGGCCAACTTTATGTTCAATTTTAGCAATTTTTCTCAGAGCAAGCTTATTACAATATTCATATCCATCATTTAAAATATTATCAATTTCCCCAGTTTGTACTAATTCATTATATCTTTGTTGAATTTTTTCTATTTCTGCTCCAATTAGCTCAGCTAGCTCATCCTTTAGCTCTTTATACGATCTGTTCTTAAAATAATCTTCAGCTTTTTCTAAACTAATTTTACTAAATAATGCATACAATTCTAGTAAATTTGCTATACCAGGTTTGTTATCTTTGTCATAATAAATTTTTGTATCACTATCAGTTACCGCACTTCTAATCTTCTTTTTAATTGCACTAATATCTTCTCTTAAAATAATACAACCTTTATTTGATTCAGATTTACTCATTTTTTTTAGTGGATCTTGTAGATCCATAACTCTACTTAGAGTTTTATTAGACATTGGTTCTGGTACTTTAAAAGTTTCTCCGTACTCATTGTTAAATCTCGTGGCTATATCTCTTGTTATTTCTAAATGTTGTAGTTGATCATTTCCAACAAATACAACATCAGCATCATACAATAAAATATCAGCTGCCATTAATGAGGGGTATGTGTAAAAACCACCTGTTAGTTTTGCTGTACCTTCTTTATTAACCTTATCTTTATATTGTGTCATTCTATTTAACTCGCCAATATATGTGTTACATAGTAGTATCCAGCCTAATTGAGCATGTGCTTGTATTTCTGACTGAATAAAAATTTTAATTTTATTTGGATCAAGTCCACATGCAATATAA
Organism: Bacilli bacterium; assembly: GCA_047973085.1. Lineage (GTDB taxonomy): Bacteria > Bacillota_I > Bacilli_A > JBKEDG01 > JBKEDG01 > JBKEDG01. The sequence continues at coordinate 36,162 of JBKEBI010000011.1, forward strand.
ATTGCACTGAATTCTTTGATACGTTTTCTAAGCTCAAGTCTATCTTGTCTAGTAGTAATTGCATGCAAATCTGCTATAAAAATAAGAATTTCATATTCATCTTGCATTTCAACAAGAGATTTTATTACTCCAACATAGTTTCCTAATGTTAGGTCTCCGCTTGGCTTAAGTCCAGTTACTATTCGTTTCATTATTTCTCCTCAACTTCATTAAAAAATTTTATTAATGGCCTAACCATTGCACCTGTTGCACCAGTATCATTATTCCAACTTGTTCCTGCAATATCTAAATGAACCCAGTTATTATCAGCAACAAATTTTTCAAGAAATGCAGCTGCAGTTGAAGCACCAGCTGGACTTGCAGCGTTTTTAATCGTTGCAACTTTTCCCTTTATTTGTTCGCGATGACTGTCATTTATAGGTAGATGCCAAGCATATTCACCTACTGATTCACTACATCTAATAATTTTATTAATGCTTTCTAAATCATTTCCAAATACACCAGTTGTTTTATTTCCAAGAGCCATTTCTACTGCTCCAGTTAGGGTAGCAACATCTATAATAAGTTTTGGATTATTTATACTTGCCATTACAAGGCTATCAGCTAAAATAAGTCTTCCCTCTGCATCAGTTGAAATAATTTCTGCAGTAATTCCATTCATAAACTCAATAATATCATCGGGACGATAAGCATCTTCGTTTATCAAATTATCAGTAATTGGAATAATTGTTTCAATATTAACTTTAAGGTTTAGTTTAGATATAGCACTAATTACTGCAGCTACTGTTGCAGCACCACCCATATCAGATTTCATTGCTTGAATGTTAGCAGTAGACTTAAGGCTATATCCACCTGTATCAAATACAATTCCTTTACCTACAAGAGTATATTTATTATTTGAATCAGGGTTTCCATTATACTTTAAAATTACAACCTTTGCATCTTCACTACTACCTTTATTTACAGCAAGAATTCCTCCTGCGTTTAGTTTTTCAAGCTCATTTTTAAAAACCTCACTATAGTCTAAGTTGCATTCGTTAGCAAGAATATTTAGAAACCTTGCAAAACTATTTGTTGTTAGTTCATTTGATGGTTTATTTATTAATGTTTTGCACATAGAAACAGATTCAGCTACAATTTTTGCATTTCTAATCAATTCATTTTCTTTTGTAAAAGATAAATTAGATTTAGTTGGTTCATATGTTTTATCTCTTTTAAAAGAATAAGTGGAATTTTCATATGCAATACAAATATTTTCTAATTCTGTATCAGAAAATGAGTCAGTTTGAACAATAAAATGCTCTTCATGCTTATTAAAAACAGATTCTAAATTATCAACTTTAATTGTATCAAAATTGACAATATATAAGTAATCATAATCGATTGTATTTAGGGTACTAATCCTCTCAAAAGAATTATCTTTAGGTAGATAATTTTCAAATTTATTACAAGTTTCTTTACTGTTAGTATTTTTCATATTAATAATTAAAGATTTTTTCATACTACACCTCCAAAATTATTATATCATATTTTTATTTGCAGAAGGAGTGCAAAATAAAATTTAGTAGACTTATAGAAAGAAAGTTTAATTGGATATAGAATAAATATTTGAGGTGAATAAAATGATAAGTGATAAAGATATGATTGAATTATCAACATTGCATGCATATGCATATTATCAAAAGAATGAAATATTTAATGTAAATGGGAATACTTATTATGTTGTTGATATATATAATGAGAAAAATGGAATGAATTATGGTACAGATGCAATGCTTGTAAAAAACAACAGTGAAGAATATGCATTAATCTATACTGGTAGTGATAAAAAAAACGATTTTGTTAATGATTGGTTATTAAATAATGGAGGGAATTTTTTGGGAATTAATCCACCTCAATATAGAGAGGGATTAAAATTGTTTAATCAGCTATCTAAATCCTATAATATTTCAAGAATAGGAGGGGTTAGTTTGGGTGGTGGTATAAGTACTTATGTAGGAATTCACGAAGAAAATATTAGTGTTGTAAGTGTAAATCCATCTCCTCAAGTTTTTATGATAGATAAAAACTATGCAAATATAACAACGGTTATTGATGAGAATGATATATTATTTAATTTAAGTTCTCTAATTGGGAGAAGAAACAACTATACAAAAACAATTAAATTTTTTAATAGAGGGAATGAATTTGTTAAAAATATCAAACTTAACCATATTGGTTATAACAAAAATTTAAATTTAGATGATAGTATTCCATTTGATTTATTAACAGGGAATTTCACCTCAAATTACATTGATATAGATGTTGATGATATTGAATTGGTAAATAAAAATTTTACTACGTATGTAAATAATCAAAATAATGAGCTAAATATGAATGTTATTCCAGAGCTAAAGAATAATATTCTAAGTTATAGAGATAATATTTCTTATCAAAGTATTGTAAATTCTATTATAGAACAAATTTATTTATATATGGTAAAATCTTTACCCACTTTAAATTCATATTTTGAGTTTTCTTATTTTTTTGATGAAATAAAACAGCTTACAAATAATCAATGTTATGTTGTATTTGATAAACTTCTTGATACAATTGTAACTGAATTAAAATTAGATTCAATAAGCAAACAAATTTATATTGATAGTAATAATGGAGTAGATAACATAGCTGAAATAAACAAGTTTATTGAAAATATGATACTAAGTTGTAATAAATTAGTAAATAACATTTCATTGAGAGATAATTCATTAAATAGCGAAGCTCTTCCATGTTTAGAAATGACTAATTTGATTAACAATAGCAATTCTAGGAAACTTACTTATTTTAAATTGGTTGAATATGCAAAAGATATAATTTATAGTCATTTAAAAAATATTATAGTTAATAAATTTAAGGTTATAGATGCTAAAATTGATGCAGTTGTATACACTATGAGAAAAATAGTTGGTTTTACTAGTGATGTTGTGGAAATAGTAAGTAAAGAAATGTCACAAAAAATTGCAATTGTAGAGCAAATTTTAAAAGAACTATATGCATTTGATATTGGTGATGCAGTCTATAATATATTTATTATTAGTATTAATGAAATTATTTCTATCGTACTTCCTAAAGATATTGATAAAAAGATTAATAATTTTAGATACTTAGGTCAAAATTTTAATAATTCTAGCATTGTTTATTATAATTATGTCAGATATTTAGAAAGTTTTACTAGTAATGGAATTGAACAAATAACATGTAATTTTAGTGAATTTGACCATTCTTTTGAAATTTACAGAAGCTATTTACATAATACTTATAATTGAGAGTAATATAGTTGAAAAATAAGCAAATTTTAAGTATAATATTACAGTGAGGTGTATATTATGGGAACTAAGCATTTGGGGATAGATATAGGTAGTACAACAATAAAATTAGTGGTATTAGATGAAGATAAAAAAATTCTTTTTACAGAGTATAAAAGGCATTTTTCTGATATAAAAAAGGCAATCACAGAATTAATTGCTGACATTGATTCTAAACTATCAGGAAATAAGGTTAGAATAAAGGTTACAGGTAGTGGAGGATTAGGTATTGCTAAGTGGTTAGATTTGGAATTTGTACAAGAAGTTATTGCTTGTTCTTATGCTGTAAAGGAATTTATTCCTCAAACTGATGTAGCAATAGAGCTTGGTGGAGAAGATGCTAAGTTAACATATTTTGAAGAAACAATAGATCAAAAAATGAATGGTAGTTGTGCAGGTGGTACAGGAGCTTTTATTGATCAAATGGCAGTGCTTTTAGATACAGATGCAAATGGACTAAATGAACTTGCTAAAGGATATGAAAAAATTTATCCAATAGCTGCTAGATGTGGAGTGTTTGCAAAAACAGATATACAGCCTTTAATAAATGAAGGAGTAAGCAAAAGTGATATTGCTGCTTCAATTTATCAAGCTGTTGTAAATCAAACAATTTCAGGTCTTGCAATGGGAAAACCAATTGTTGGAAATGTAGCATTTTTGGGAGGACCTTTATCGTTTTCAAGTGAACTTAGGAAAAGGTTCATTGAAACATTACAATTGTCAGAGAGTGAAGTTGAATCACCAGAAAATGCTAAACTTTTTGTAGCGATTGGAGCAGCATTGTATGCTTCATTGTCTCCTGAAATCTTATTTGATGATTTTAGCTATAAAGCATTAAATTCTACAATGCCTCAAGATGAAGGAAGTGTTTATTTAGATGCACTTTTTGATGAAGAAGAGACATATGAACAGTTTAAAAACAGACATAGTAATGCAGTAGTTGAACGAGAGGATGTTAATAAATATGTTGGTAATGCATATTTAGGAATTGATGCAGGAAGCACTACATCAAAGCTTGTTTTAATTAGCGAAGCAAAAAAAATACTGTACTATGAATACAAAAATAACGTAGGGGATCCTTTAAATACAATTAAAACTATGATAAGTAAAATGTATGAAAATATAAATACAGAAAATATTACTATTAAAAGTGGTTATTCAACAGGGTATGGAGAAAATTTAATTAAATCTGCTTTTAAATTAGATGGTGGTGAAATTGAAACAATTTGCCATTATAAAGCAGCTGCACATTTTAATCCTAATGTCGATTTTATTTTAGATATCGGTGGACAAGATATGAAATGTATGAGAATAAAAAATGGAATAATATATGACATTATGTTAAATGAAGCTTGCTCTTCTGGGTGTGGGTCGTTTATTGAAGGATTTGCAACAACGCTTGGTGTTTCAATTGAAGAATTTGTAAAGCTTGGGGTTCAAAGTAAGAATCCTGTTGAGCTTGGTTCAAGATGTACAGTTTTTATGAATTCTAAAGTTAAACAAGCGCAAAAAGAAGGTGCGGAAATTAGTGATATTTCAGCTGGTCTAGCATATTCTGTTATAAAAAATGCTTTAAATAAAGTTATTAAAATCAATGATTTTAGTACAATAGGTGAAAATCTTGTAGTTCAAGGTGGAACTTTCTACAATGATGCAGTATTAAAAGCATTCGAAAAAACAGTTGGAAAAAATGCAATTCGCCCTGATATTAGTGGACTTATGGGAGCTTTTGGAGCAGCAATTGTTGCAATTGAAAACAGTACAAGTGATATTTCACAAATTTTAAATAAGCATGCAGTAAATGAACTTAGTTATTCAAAAAGGAATATTAGATGTAATTTATGTGAAAACAATTGCAGTATGACCTTGAATTTATTTAATGATGGTTCAAAATTTATTATTGGAAATAAATGTGAAAAAGGTGCAGGTGTTAGTGATGCTTCTAATGTTTTACCCAATATTTATACCTATAAATATGAAAGAATATTTGATTATAAATCACTAACTATAGAGGAAGCTAAGTATGGAGAAATTGGAATTCCTAGAGTATTAAATATTTATGAACACTACCCATTTTGGCATACTTTCTTTACAAAACTAGGGTTTAGTGTGAAGCTTAGTCCAAGAAGCAATAAGAAGCTTTATGAACTAGGGATGGATACAATAACTAGTGATACAATGTGTTATCCAGCAAAAATTGTAAATGGACATATTAAATCACTGGTCGATAGTGGAATAAAAACATTATTTTATCCGTGTCTCCCATATGAAAATAAATCAAGGGAAAAAGCAGATAAAAACTATAATTGTCCTGTTGTTATATCATATCCAGAAGTTATTTCAAATAATTTAGATTTAAAAGAAGTTAACTATATTGCTCCATTTTTGCCTATGGATAATATTGATGTGATGAAAACAAATTTAGTTAAAGCATTATCAGACTTTGAAATAAATGAAGAAGATATTAAGGAAGCACTAGAAGTAGCAGATCAAGAGCTTTCAAATTATAAGCAAGATGTTAGAAATCAAGGTGAAAAGATATTAAAATATATGGAAGAACATGATAAAAAAGGAATTGTACTTGCTGGTAGACCATATCATATTGATCCAGAGATTAATCATGGACTTGAAAAAATTATTACAGAACTAGGAATGGTTGTTTTAAGTGAAGATAGTGTTGCACATTTATCAAAAGATGAACTAGATTTAAGAGTACTTGACCAGTGGTCATTTCATTCGAGATTGTATTTAGCAGCAGATTATGTTACTAAAAATGAAAATTTAGAAATGGTACAGTTAACATCATTTGGTTGTGGAATAGATGCAATTGTTAGTGAACAAGTTAGCGAAGTTCTTAGAAAAAAAGGAAAGAATTATTCCTTGATTAAGATTGATGAGGGAAGTAACTTAGGTGCGATACGTATCAGAATTAGATCTATTCAAGCAGCAATGATTGAACGCGAAAAGTCTGGAGAAAAACTTCCAATTGAAAATATTAGTTACAATACACCATCCTTTACTGAAGAAATGAAAAAAAATCATACTTTATTAGTACCGCAAATGTCACCTCTACACTTTAGATTTGTGTCTACTGCATTTAAACAAGCAGGTTATAATGCAGTAGTTCTTCCATCGGTTGATTCTAAAGCAATAGATATAGGAACAAAATATGTAAATAATGACTCTTGTTATCCTGCAATCATTGTAATTGGGCAAATCATTTCGGCTTTACAGTCTGGAAAATATGATTTAAATAATGTTAGTGTGATGATTTCTCAAACTGGTGGTGGATGTAGAGCAAGTAATTATCTTGCTCAGTTAAAAAAGGCGATGAAAGAAGCTGGATACCCTCATATACCTATTGTATCTTTTAATTTAGTAGGTCTTGAGAAAAATCCTGGATTTAAGATAACTCCAATGTTTATCTTAACTACAATGATGAGTGCTCTATATGGTGATTTATTAATGAGATTAAGCAACAGAACTAGACCTTATGAGAAAAATAAGGGTGAAACAGACAAATTGCTTGATAGCTGGGTTGATAAGATTATTGCTAAAAAAGTTCCAAGTAATTATTTTAAATATAAAGCAATTGTAAAGCAAGTGATAAATGATTTTTCTAACATTGAATTACACAATAAATCACTTCCAAAAGTAGGAGTTGTTGGAGAAATTTTAGTTAAATATCATCCAACAGGAAATAATGAGCTATTTAAAACGGTTGAAAATGAAGGAGCGGAATTAGTAGTTCCAGATTTGGTAGATTTTGTTCTATATTCTGCATATAACAATATTTATAATTATGAAAATCTTGGGAGAAGTAAAAAAGCTGCAACAAATTCAAAGTTATTAATAAAAGGAATAGACTTTTATCGTTCATATCCAAATAAATTATTACAGAAAACTGGTATTTTTACACCATCAACAACAATTTATAATAAAATTGCAGCATTAAAAGGAGTAGTTTCAGTTGGAAATCAAACAGGAGAAGGATGGTTTTTAACAGCAGAAATGATGGAAATGTTAAGTCATGGTGTTAGTAATATAATTGCAGTTCAGCCATTTGGTTGTTTACCAAATCATATTTTTGCTAAATCTGTAATTAAGCCAATTAAAAAACACTTTCCAAAAGCAAATATTGTTGCTATTGACTACGATCCAGGAATAAGTGCGGTTAATCAACTAAATAGAATAAAGTTAATGCTAGAGATGTCAAGTGATAGTAAAATAATTTGATTTTATTCTAGTTATAACATATAATAGCATAGATAATATTTTAATGGAGTTGATAAAATGCATATTATTAAAAAAATAAAAATTTCAGGAATTATTTTAGTTCTATCTTGTATATTTTTAGCATTGATTTTTTCATATAATAAAAGAGTGAATATTGTTGTCGATGGTAAAGAAAAAGTATATTATACAAATGCTATTGGACATGAATTTTTAGCTGATTCAATTGCAGAAGAACAAGGTTTTGATGATTATATTTATGAAGTGAAATTTAATGATTCTCTTGTTATTAATAATGAGTATGTAGAAATTAATAGTAAAAAAACTGTAGAGGTTCAACTTGAAGGTGAACAAAAATTTGTTGAAACATATAGTAACACTACTGAAGAATTAGTTGAAGATCTTGATTTAGAGGAAAGTGAAGGCGTAGAATATATGCCTACAGTTATTGCATCTTTAAAAAGTGTTGATACTGTAAAGATTGTAAAACTTGAAACTGTAATAGAAGAAGTTAGTTCAGTAGAAGATATGGATCAAGTTACTGTGGAAGATTCTAGTCTTTATAAGGGATCAACAACAGTCTTAAATGAAGGTGTTCCAAGCGAGTACAATAATACTTACAAAATTGTTTATTATGATGGTGAAGAATATTATAGAGAATTAGTAGATAAAGTATTAGTAAAAGAAGGTACTCCTAAAACAGTACGAGTGGGAACAAAAGAAGTACCAACTGTTGCTGCAAACTATGCAAGTGGTGATTCTGTTTGGGATAGCATTGCTGCATGTGAATCTGGCGGTAATTGGGCTATTAATACTGGAAATGGATATTATGGTGGTCTACAATTTAGTGGTGCAACTTGGAATACAGCTTCAAGTGCTGTAGGTATTAGTGCTGATTATGCACATCTTGCTAGTAGAGAAGAACAAATTATTGCAGCAGAATGGATACTTAGTAGGAGTAGTTGGCAACAACAATGGCCTTCATGTAGTAAGCAATTAGGTTTATGGTAAATATATTTAAACTTTTTCAAAGTATGGAAACTTATTTGAAAAAGTTTTTTTATTTTTTTATTATAAAAAAAACTATTATAAAAAACTTCATAACTTAGTATGAAGTTTCAGACTGTAGACAAAAAGTATTGCTATTTATCCTATGTGGATGAATTCCAATGCTTTTGTTATATTTATATGCATATTTCACTAATATTGCC
>JBKEBI010000020.1:0-3722 GCA_047973085.1 Bacilli bacterium
TTTATTAAATGATGAAAATGAGTTAAATAGAATAAAAGCGTTATTTAAGAAGTACTGCATGGATATTTCAGCATTAAGTTGTCATGGGAATCCAATAAGTCCAGATCCCCAAATTGCGAAACAGGCACATGAAGATTTTGTTGACGCATGTGAACTTGCTAATAAACTTAATATTGACACTATCATTACGTTTAGTGGCTGTCCTGGGGGAAGTGAAGTTGATACAATTCCTAATTGGATTACATGTCCATGGCCTGATGAATATGCTATAGCATATAAATATCAATGGGAAGAGGTGCTAATCCCTTATTGGAAATCAGTTGTACCAATATTAGAAAAGTATAATTTAAAAGTGGCAATAGAGATACATCCAGGTTTTTGTGTATATAACACCAGTACTATGCTGCGTCTACGAAGGGAAGTTGGTTCGGATAGAATTGGAGTTAATTTTGATCCATCTCATTTATTTTGGCAACAAATTGATCCGATTGATGCAATAAATGAACTACGTGAATGCATTTATCATTTTCATGCTAAAGATACACAATTAAATTCAACCAACATTAGAAAGAATGGAGTGTTAGACAATAGTAGTTATGGCGATATAAATGAACGCAGCTGGGTTTTTAAAACAGTCAGTTATGGGCAAGGGGAATTAATTTGGAAACAAATGTTAAATAAGTTACGAGATGTGGGATATGATGGTGCAATCAGTATTGAACATGAAGATGGAACTATGAGCACTATGGAAGGCTTAGAAAAAGCAATAGATTTCCTAAACTCAATTATTATACGTGAAAAAACTGGAGAGGCTTGGTGGTACTAATGAAACTAAGTTGTATTATAGAAAATGATTTCAAAGATTTAGAATATTTTAAATCAATTGGGATTGAAAATTTTGAATTATGTACTCATGAAAATGCAGATGAATTTTTTCAAAATATTGCATCCATTAAGCAAATTATTAAAGATAACCAAGTAAATATTATTTCTTTAGGTAGATGGGGAGCAAAAAAAATAATTGATGGGCAAGTGTGCAATAGACAATTACAAATCGATTTTAACCACATTAAAATTGCAAATGAACTCGGTAGTAAACTTTTCTGTACAGGAATAAACTATGATGATGAATTATCTGTTTTAGATAATTATAATATAACAGTTAATTATTTTCAAAAATTAATAGAATATGGAAAGCAATACGATGTCGAAATAGCAGTTGTGAACTGCGATTGGAATAATTATATCTTAGGAAGTGAACAGTGGAAAATACTACTAGGAAGTTTACCGGAATTAAAAATAAAGTATGATCCAAGTCATATATATTATCGTTCAGTGGACTATCTAAAAGAACTCGAGTTTCTTGGTGATAAAGTAGGGCATGTTCACCTTAAAGGTTGCGTAAAAGTTGATAATAATCGATTTGATGATCCACCTGCAGGATTAGATCAAATCGATTGGAATAGCATTTTAACAATATTATATGCTAATAATTACGACGGTTACCTTAGTATTGAACCTCATGCTACTAAGATTAATAGAAAAATAACAAAAAAAGGCGTAGAGTATACGTACAATTATTTTGCGGGAAGGATTATGGAAAATGACTAAAAAATTAAAATATGGAATGATTGGCTGTGGAGGACTTGCAACAACTAAGCATTTTACTGGAATGAGAGAGATTGGAGATTTAGCAGACTTAGTTGCAGTATGTGACTTAGTAGAAGAGCGTGCTATAGCTGCTGCAAAAGAGTTTAACATAGCAAAAGAAAATATATACACTGATTATAAAGAACTTTTGAAAGATAAAAGCATTGATGTTGTATTGGTTTTAACTCCAAATATATCACATTCAATTATAAGTGTAGATGCAATGAAAGCTGGAAAGCATGTTTTATGTGAAAAACCAATGGCAATTAACTCAAAAGAAGCTAAAAAAATGATAGAAACATCAAAAGAAACTGGAATGAAATTAACAATAGGTTATCAAAATAGGTATCGTCAAGATAGCACGTACTTAAAAGAACTGTGCGAAAATAACGAATTGGGAGAAATATATTATGCAAAGGCTCATGCAGTTAGACGTAAGGGAGTACCTACATGGGGAGTATTTACTGATGAAGAAAAGCAAGGAGGTGGGCCATTAATTGATATTGGAACACATGCTTTAGATTTAACACTGTGGATGATGGATAACTATGAGCCCCACATGGTCGTAGGAACTACATACAACAAACTTTCCAATAAACCTGACGGAAATTCTTTTGGCCCATGGGACGAATTAGATTTTACAGTTGAAGACTCAGCTTTTGGCTTTATAGTTATGAAAAATGGAGCAACAATAGTATTAGAAAGTTCGTGGGCGTTAAACACGAGATTTAATAATGAAGCTACGTGTTCGCTACATGGTACTGAAGGTGGTGCAGATATGATTGACGGTTTATGGATAAATAAAGCTCAATATGGTAAGTTAGTTGATGAGAAAGTAAACACTGAAATTGGAGGAGTGCCTTTTTTTGACGGTGTAGTACCACATAATGAAGGGTATGAAGCTCGTATTTTCGCAGAAAATATTTTGAATGATTCACCGCTTTGCGTAGAACCATATCAAGCTTATACTGTTACATTGATTCTTGAATCAATTTATGAATCAGCAAAAACTGGAAAACCAGTATATTTATAGGAGAAAAATGCTAAATTTCGTATTAGTTGGTTTTGGAGGCATGGGTTCATATCATTTAGAGCTATTAAATCAAGAAAATATTTTTAATATTTATGGTGTTTATGACATTGATTCTAGTAAAACGGAGGTTGCAGAAAAACTAGGGTATAAAGCTTTTAATAGCTTAGAAGAGGTATGTGAGGATGGCGAAGTTGATGTAGTACTTGTTGCAACTCCTAATGATACTCATTTATATATTGCCACAAAATTGATGGAAGCAAAAAAACATGTAATCTGTGAGAAACCAGTTGGATTAAGTAAAAATGAATTAGAATCCATGATTTCAACAAGTATAAAAAATGGAGTTAAGTTTACTGTTAATCAAAATAGAAGATATGATACAGATTTTCTAACTGCAAAAAGTGTTATTGAAGCTAGAGAGATTGGTGACACGTTTAAAATACAATCTAATGTCATGGGAAGTAGAGGAATTCCTGGAGACTGGCGTGGTCGCGAAGAAAATGGTGGAGGTATGCTTTTTGATTGGGGTATACATATGATTGATCAAGCATTATTAATGATTGATCAATCCCCAGAAAGCTTATACTGTAAATTTACACATGCTACAAATGAAGAGGTTGATGATGGTTTTGATATTACATTAAATTACTCGAGCGGCTTAATTTTTAATATCTCTTGTTCAACATGCAATTTTCTTGAAAATAATCGATGGAATATTTTTGCAAATAACGGTAGTGCATATATTAAAATGTGGCAAGAAATTGGAGAGACCATTGTCTTGGAATCATGGGATGATGTTGATGTAAAGCCAATAAAAGCAAGTTCAGGATTTACAAAAACAATGGCAAAGCGTATTGATGGAGACAATAAACTAGTAAAAAAGAGTATAAAATTTCAGAAAGCTGATTGTAAAGATATATACAGAAATTTTTCAAACGCAGTAAAAGGTAGTGATGAACTTGTCATAACACACGACTCATTGCTCGAAACAATGAATGTACTTGAAAAATGCTTCGAAAGCGTAAAAACAAATAGAGTA
>JBKEBI010000084.1:0-2379 GCA_047973085.1 Bacilli bacterium
TATATTATACCAAGTAGAAGTAGAAATTTTAAGTGAATAACTAACAAAAAGACTCAATATTGCAATTTGTTGAAAACTCACATATCAAAAAAGACCATCGACTACTTTGTCGACAGTCTGACTCACTTTTTTTGATTAATAAAGTGAGTTTTAATATACTATAAAATTAAAAGGATTAATTTCTATTTTATATAGAAGTTAATCCTTATTAGTTATTATGATTTTTATAAATTTACGATATGTTTTGCAGTTCTAATTAGCTGCGCTGTATAACTCATTTCATTATCGTACCATGCTACAGTTTTAACAAGAGACTTTCCTTTACCTAGGTTAGTTACTTTTGTTTGAGTTGCGTCAAATAATGATCCATAATGAATTCCTATAATATCACTTGATACTAAAGGTACTTCTGTATAACCGTATGATTCATTTGCAGCAGCTTTCATTGCTGCATTTACTTCTTCAACTGAAGTTTCTTTGTTTACAATCGATACAAGCTCAGTAAGAGAACCTGTAATTACTGGAACTCTTTGCGCACTTCCATCTAGTACACCTTTAAGTTCTGGAATAACAAGACCAATTGCTTTTGCAGCACCTGTAGTATTTGGAACAATATTTGCAGCAGCAGCACGTGCTCTTCTAAGATCTTTGCTATGTGGTGCATCTAATGTATTTTGATCATTTGTGTAAGCGTGAATAGTAGTCATAAATCCACTTTCAATTTTATATTCATTGTGTAATACGTTAGCCATAGGTGCTAAACAGTTAGTTGTACAGCTAGCTCCAGAAACAATCTTATCATCTGCAGTAAGTACACTGTCATTTACGCTAAACACAATATTTTTAACATCACCTGTAGCTGGAGCTGAGATTAATACTTTCTTTGCTCCTGCTTTTAAATGCTTCCCAGCTTTTTCATCACTTGTGAAAAATCCTGTACATTCAAGAACAAGGTCTACATTAAGCTCTTTCCATGGTAAGTTTTCTGGATCTTTTTCTGCATAAATTTTAATATTATTGTTCTCAACAATAATTGTATCATCCTTTGATGAAATCTTTTCAGGGATAAATCTTCCCTGTGCACTATCATAAGCTAACAAGTGTGCTAGAGTTGCAGCATCTGTTAAATCATTAATTGCAACCACTTCAAATTCATTACTTTCATGCATAAGTCTATATGCAAGTCTTCCGATTCTTCCGAATCCATTAATCGCTACTTTAATTGCCATATAAATCACTCCTTCAATCTATATTATACTATCATATTTTTGCTTTTTCAAACTTTTAAAGATATTAAAAAAATTTTTTTAAAGTATTTTCTCTAAAGAGGAAAAATATTCTATTTAAAATGTACTAATGTGTTATGTATTTTAATGTTTAACATATCATGTAATAAGAAATAATATTATTTCTTATTACAAATATGAAGTATTAATAATTAAATATGTAATGATAAATAAAAAAACTACTTTTTTATTAAGTATTTATATGTTAAAATTAATTAGTAATGGAGGGATTTTATGAATAAAACAAGAACAAGATTTGCACCTAGTCCAACAGGATATATGCATGTTGGAAACTTAAGGAGTGCATTGTATACATATTTAATAGCAAAAATAGACAATGGAACTTTTGTGCTTAGAATTGAAGATACAGATCGTGAACGTTATATTGAGGATGCTGTTGATGTAATTTATGAAACTTTAAAAAATACAGGACTTACCCATGATGAAGGACCCGATATAGGTGGAGATTATGGGCCGTATGTTCAAAGTGAGCGTGGTAACTATGAAGAGTATGCAAAGCAGTTAATTGATAAAAATGAGGCATACTACTGCTTTTGTAGTGAAGAGCGTTTAGATAATTTACGAGCTACAGCTCAAATTAGCAAGCAAACATTTAAATATGATGGACACTGTCGAAATCTTACTGCTATTGAAGTGGAAGAAAAATTAAAAAACGGTGAAAAATATGTAATTAGACAAGCGATGCCAAATACTGGGAAAACAATTTATAATGATTTGGTATATGGTAAAATTTCTTTTGATAATGAAGAACTTGAAGATCAAATTTTAATCAAGGGTGATGGATACCCTACATATAACTTCGCTAATGTTATCGACGATTATTTAATGGAGATTACACATGTTGTACGTGGGAATGAATATTTAACATCTACACCAAAATATTGTAGATTATATGATGCATTTGGTTGGAACCAACCCATATATGTTCACTTACCATCAATTGTAAATATGGAAGGGAAAAAACTTTCTAAAAGAAACAATGATGCAAGTTACAATGATCTAAGTGCTCGTGGATATTTACCGAATGCTATTATTAACTACTTAGCACTTTTAGGGTGGAGTCCAGAAGATA
>JBKEBI010000085.1:0-1813 GCA_047973085.1 Bacilli bacterium
TTGATAAAGGTGTTATTCAAACCAAAGTTAAGAAAACGCATAATGACGACTTAGGAAAGTATGAAATGTATTATGAGTTTTCACAAGTTGTTAAGAAAATTCCAGCATATCGTACGCTTGCATTTAATCGTGCGGAAAAAGAAAAAGTGATAAATGTGAAGTTAATTATTGATAGTGAGATAATCACTCAAAAATTAGTTTTATTTGAAGTTACAAATGATAATCCAGAGATGAAAGATTTCTACAATGAAATAGTTCTTGATGCTTGTAAAAGATTAATTTTTCCATCGATTGAAAGAGAAATTAGAAAAGAACTTACAGAGACAGCAAATGTACACGCAATTGAATTATTTGCAAGTAATTTAGATGAATTAATAACTCAGCCTCCGCTTAAGCAAAAATGGATCCTAGGAGTTGACCCGGCATTTCGTACAGGGTGTAAGTTAGCTGTTATCAATCCAAATTCAACTTTAAAAGAAATTGATGTGATATACCCACATCCTAAAGAAAATGAGATGAATAAGAAAGATGTGCTGCATGAAAAATCTAAAGTGGTTATTAATAAAATTTTAAAGGAATACCCAATTGAATATATTGCAATTGGAAATGGAACCGCTTCAAGAGAAACAGAAAAATTTTTCAAGGATAATTACAGTGATTACAATATCGTGATTGTATCAGAAGCAGGAGCATCAGTGTATTCAGCATCAAGCGTGGCGAAAAAAGAAGTTCCTGATTTACAAGTTGAGCAGCGTAGTGCTGTATCGATTGCAAGAAGATTGCAAGATCCAATGGCTGAGTTAGTTAAAATTGAACCAAAATCAATCGGTGTAGGTCAGTATCAGCATGATGTTAATCAAAAACAATTATCAGAAAATTTAGATTTTGTGATGATCAAAAATATCAACAAGGTTGGTGTTGACTTAAATACAGCATCGAGTGAGCTCCTTAAGTATGTTTCAGGGCTGGATGGGGCAGTGGCTAATAACATTGTTGATTATCGTAATGAAAACGGAGAATTTACCAACCGTAAAGAATTGATGAAAGTTAAAAGATTAGGTGCTAAAGCCTTTGAACAAAGTGCTGGATTCTTACAGGTGTATGATGGAGTAAATATATATGATAAATTATTTATTCACCCTGAAAGATATAAATTAGCGGATAGTATTTTAAAAGAAATTAAAATGGCTAAAGAAGATATTGGAAGTCAAGAATTAATCTCTAAATTAGAGGAAAGTAACGCTTATGAAATCGCTAAATCTTTAGATGTAAATGAAATCATCGTTGAAGACATTATGAGAATTTTCAAAGATCCAACAATTGATGAAAGGGGAGAACTTAAAGTGGTAGAGTTCGATCCAAATGTTGAGAAAATTGAAGATTTAAAAACAGGTATGAAGATAAAAGGACAGGTTAGAAATATTGTTCAATTTGGAGCTTTTGTCGATATTGGTATTAAGAATGATGGTTTAGTTCACATCTCTGAAGTGTCAAATAAATTTGTTAATGATGTTAATGATTTTCTAAACGTTGGAGATGTTTTAGATTTCACAGTTAAAAGTATTGATTTAGAAAAAAATAAGGTTCAGTTAACATTAAAAGAGGTATAAAATGTATGTACTTAAAAAGAAAGTCGTAATATTATTTATTGCGTTTTTCATTTTCTTTATTGGAACGATAATAAATATTAATCAAAAGAATGAATCAGAGGTTATTGATATCGCAATTATTTCTCCAGAGGAACTTCAATATGAAACTTCTGATACTGGAATTTTAACAAAGGATATATCAAATGCAATATCAGGTTTCAATA
>JBKEBI010000009.1:0-2167 GCA_047973085.1 Bacilli bacterium
AGTTTCTGTTTCAATAAGTCCATTTTTCCAGTAGTAGTTTAAGATATCTAATTTCTCATTTATTGTATATGTTTTGGTTTTCTTCCTCACAAATCCCACCGTCTTTTCTTTCCGTTTCCAATGATAGATAACAGACATGGAATGTCCAAACTTTCTACAAGTAGCACTAATACCATTATTATCAAAATACGCTAGAACCTTTTTCTTATATTCTACATCATATTGAGGCATATTAAAATCCACCTTTCCAAACTAATTTTATTTAGTCCGGAAAAGTGGGTTCATAGCAAATTTTAGTAGCTTTTATTTTACAAATTATAGTGAAGCACTTAATGGTTCCTACATCACAATAGCATCAAGCATATACTTATTTTCAAACCAATATTAACAGGCTTTCTCTATTGTATAGTTGCTTGGTATAAAAACCACATATTAAGTCAATAAACCTTTTCTCAAAGATAAGAAGAATTTTTCACCTTAAATATCCATAGTTAAATACATATATAAAGTTTCTTTAATCTCATTTTTTAGCTTTAAATCAAATTCAATTATAGGTTTATCATTCAAAATAGTTTGAGCATACTTATCTACACAAGCACTTCCAACATAATAATATTTTTCTCCCTCAGACCTTCGAAGAAATATGCGTAAGTCTTTTTTATTATCAGCAATTTCAGTTTCTAATCTACTTTTTCCATAAACTCTACCTTTTTGTGAAACCCACTTTAATGTATCTTGTGATATCAAACCACTCTCATAACTTGATTTATCTAATTTTGAAAATATCATGACAATATCAGTTCCCTCTATTTCTCGATATCCACTAATAATCAAGCCTGGATTGTGATCATCATTCATTATATGAAAAACTTCTTTCTTTGTATATTCACCATATAATTTTATTGACTCATTAGTAGTTTGCATATATTTATCTTTCACATAAAGAAGATTAAATTCCAATAAGTCATCAACTAAATTTTTGAATATATCACTTGATAAATATAAATCTTTTATACTATCTGCAATCATGAACTTATCTTTTTTTTCAATAATATTTATTGGTTTATACTTTTTAAATTCAATTCTCTTATTATCCTTTTTAAAATTTTTATCAAGTAAGTTCATAATAGAATTATTTACATTTAATTTTTGATTTGATAAATTTAATTCCTTTTCTACTTCTACTACAATTTCATAAATTGTATAATCATTTTATAATAATAACTTGATAATTAATGTATCATGAATTCTTTTTACCGCACCAAACTCAGAATATAAATATTCAAGGTAAAAGCATTCATCCTTATCTAAGCTAAGTTCATATCCCATTAAATGTTTCAGTAAATTATGATACCCTCTAACACTTCCATTTTCATTTTTTACTTTTATGTCTAAAATAAGATTGGGAGAAAGCATATTTGCTTTGTAAAAATCAACTAGCATTGGCATTTTATTTAATCTAAATTCCAGTTGTTTAAAATCTTCCTTAAAGATTGTTTTCCAGTTAGAACTATCTTTTTTTAATTTCACTGAAATGTTATCTAAAATTGTTTTTTGTGGAATTTTCTCAAATTCAATCGTACAATTATTAAGAAACTCTGTACTATTCCCCACAACAATTTCTTTAAGTTTATCTAAATTAAATGATGAGTCTCCTGTTAAAGAAACAGGAATTAAGAAGTTTCTTTCATAATTCGCAATAAAATCAATAATTACTAAATACTTCTTATCTTCACAAAACCTAAGACCTCTACCAATTTGTTGAGTATACACTATAGCTGATGCTGTAGGGCGAAGAAGTAAAATTTGATTTACATATGGAATATCAACACCCTCATTAAAAATATCTACAGTAATAATATAATCTAAATAGTTTTCATCATAATTATATCCCAGTCTTTCAATTGCTGTTTGTCTCTCAAGTTCACTATTTTTACCCATAAGAGTTTGAGCTTTTATTCCTTCACTATTTAATGCAAATTCAAGCGCTTTGGCTTCTTCAATATTATTTATAAATATTAACCCTCTCACTTTGTTTCCATCATACCCATACTGCTTTGATTTCTCAATAATGTTTTTAACTCGTAAATTATATGACAAATCATTAAACTCAACAGGTTGCCCATTTTCACTACAAATTTCACTAACACCATAATAATGAAAAGGT
>JBKEBI010000041.1:0-6476 GCA_047973085.1 Bacilli bacterium
TAGATCTGTTCCTGGTTCTGCAAAGGAAATTGGAGCAATATTTTTAGCAATGGGTGCTGGTTTAATTGTTGGAATGGGATATGTATTATATGCAGTTGTATTTACTATTATACTTGGATGCTTAAACTGGTTATATACTCATATAGGAATGGGAGAGTCAAGAGATACAAAGAAGGTTATGAAGATAACTATTCCTGAGGATTTAGATTATAGTGGATTTTTGGATGATATTTTTGAGAAGTATGCAGACCACACTGATTTGTTGAATGTCAAGTCTACTAATATGGGAAGCTTATTTAAGTTAGAATATGAAATTGATTTTAAAAGTGGTATCAATGAAAAGAATTTTATTGATGAAGTAAGATGTAGAAATGGGAATTTAGAGATTTCGATTTTAAAACATCACGCATTGGGTGAATTATAGGTGAGTTTATGAAAAAAATTTTATTATTTAGTTTATTAATTATTTTTGTTGGATGCAGTAATGAAGAAACTAGTGAAAGTGTAGTTCAAGAAACAAGTATTAGCGAAATGTTTACGACAAGAGATATGGATGAAAGCTATTACCATGAGGATTATGAAGAGATTGAAGTTACATCAGATATAGAAATAACTGAAGAGGGGACATATGTTTTAAGTGGGAATGTTAGTGAGGCAACAATCACGGTAAATACAGAAGGTAAAGTACAATTAGTTCTTAATAATTTAGAAATTACAAATACTACAGAAAGTGCTATTTATGTAGAAAACGCGGAAAAAGTATTCATTACATTAGGTGAAGATTCTACAAATGTGCTTAGCATAACAGAGAGTACAGAAGCAGATGCAGTAATTGAATCTAGAGATGATTTAACTATTAATGGAACTGGATCACTAGAAATTAGCAGTACTGTTAAAGGAATATCTTCAAATGATGACTTGAAGATTACAAATGGAGAGTATGTAATTAATTCACAAGATCATGGTTTAGATGCTAATAATAGTGTAAGAATTGCAAAGGGAAGTATAAATATAACTTCTGGTAGTGATGGTATTCATAGTGAAGAAGAAGAGGAAGGTTTAGGTTTTGTATATATAGAAAATGGAGATTTAGAAATCAATAGTGTTAATGATGGAATTAGTTCTTATACATATACTGAAATTGTGGATGGTAATTTTACAATTACTACAGATTCTGGAAGTGTAGAGACTGCTGCTAGTCAAGGTTTTGGTCCTGGAGGACAAAATGAATCATCACAAAACACTACTACTACAGAAAGTGCTAAAGCTATAAAAGCAGGACAAACACTTACAATTAATGGTGGTAATTTTACGCTTGATTCAAATGATGATGGTTTACATAGTGATGATAGTTTAGTAATTAACGGTGGTAGTTTTGATATTAAAAGTAGTGATGATGGTATTCATGCCAATAATAGTTTAATTATTTATGGAGGCAATATTAATATTTCTAGATCATATGAAGGACTTGAATCAGCTGATATTAAAATAGAAGGTGGAGAAATTGCTATAGTTGCAAGTGATGATGGAATTAACGCAGGCACAAGTGTTGTTATTTCTGAAGGAACTCTTAATATTATAGCAAGTGGTGATGGTATAGATTCAAATGGTGATGTTGAAGTTAATGGTGGAAGCACAATAATTGAAAGTGTTGCTAGTAGTGGGAATTACGCACTTGATTATGATGGAAGTGCAAGTATAACAGGTGGAGAGTTTATGGCGTTTGGTCTTAGTGGGATGGAAGTTAATTTTACAAATGCAGATCAAGGGACAATACTTCTTTCAACATCAAGCATGCAAACTGGTGAAGTTAGTGTTACAAGTAGTGATGGAGAAATTGTTAGTTATAGTACAGATGCTAGTTTTAACTCAGTAATTATTAGTTCTGCTAGTATGAGTAGTGGAAATACATATAGCGTTAATATTGGAAATCAAACTAGTTCTATTACTTTAAGCGGGAATATATATGGTGAATCAAGAGGAATGGGAGGACCAAGATAAAAAGGGTATTACAAACATATTAGATTTTAAAGGTATTATTCTCAATGTAGAATGATGCCTTTTAAATATTATAAGAATACTATTTTATATAATGTGATTTTACACTGCCTTATTTATATAAATTCTTGCTTTATATAGTTTTTTATGATAAACTTTATTTGAAACATAATAAAATAACTAAATTATATAGAAATAAGCACATTAGTGCAGGAAGTTGGGTTAGATTCCCATACAGGGCCGCTACTGTAATACGAAATAATTCTATTTTGTTAGTCAGGAACTTTTTATATATTTTATTGTTGTTAAATCTTCGAGCACAAGATTTACAATTTTTTAATACTTTATATGATATATATTTCAAAGTATAATACTTTTAGTTAAATATCTAATCTATAATTTAATAAAAAATAAAAGATTGTGACCTAATAAATCGGTTCGCAGTCTTTTTTTAATTTATTTGTGCATAAGGTTTAAATTAGGGGAGGATGATGTGAAAAGAAGAAATTTAGGAGAATTTTTTGCAATTGATAAACATGCAAATAATTCTTCATTAAATGACTGGAATACTACATTTAAAGTAAGTTTTTTATTGATAGTATTGCTACTTGATATTCTATTAAATAATATCTTTTGTTCAATAATTATCATATTGTGTATGGGATATTTAACAATTGTTAAAGGTAAAATTAAAATTGGTGAATATGTTCGATTTTTACTGATTCCCTCTACATTTATATTTCTTAGCTCAATTACAATTGCTTTTGATTTTTCTATTACAGAAGTAGGAATATACAGTGTGAATTTTGGAATTTTCTACATTTATACAACTTTAGATAAAATGAAGTTTGCAATATTCTTATCATTAAAAGCATTAGGTGCAATTAGTGTGGTTTTAACACTAACTTTATCAACGCCATCGGGAGAGTTAATTAACTTCATGAGAAAAGTACATGTACCTAAGTTGATAATTGAACTAATGAATTTAGTTTATCGCTATATTTTTATTTTAATTGATATTTATAAGCAGATGAAAGTTGCAGCTACATCTAGAATGGGATATTGTGATTATAAAACATCACTACTAACTTTTAGTAAAATTATGAGTAGTTTACTGGTTGTTTCCTTAATGAAAGCAAACCAGCACTACGATGCTTTAGAGTCTAGGTCTTATGATGGTGAAATTATATTTTTAAAAACTCAAGAGGAAGTTAAATATTCTCAAATTGGTTTTGCAGGAGTATTTATTTGTTGGTTATTAGTAACTTGGTTCTTGACAAAATGAGTGGTGGTATGATGGATGAAGTAATTATTGAACTTAAAAATGTGTACTATAGTTATGAAGATAATGATAATAGTGCGCTAAATGATATTAACTTAAAGATAAAAAAAGGGGAAGTTATTGCTGTTATGGGAGCAAATGGTTCAGGGAAATCAACACTTTTTTTGAATTTGAATGGAGTGCTTTCTCCAGATCAAGGAATAATTAAGTTAAATAATGTTATCATTAAAAACAATAAAATTTTAAGAAGGCATGTTGGAATTGTCTTTCAAGATGCAGATAGTCAAATAATAGCTTCTACTGTAAAGTCAGAAGTTGCATTTGGACCTTTCAATTTAAAACTTGCTCCAGATGAAGTTGAAAGAAGAGTTTCTACTGCTCTTGAGTATATGAATATTTCTCACTTAGCTAATCGTACTCCCCATTATCTAAGTGGTGGTGAAAAAAAGCGTGTAACTATTGCTGATATTATTGCAATGGAATCAGATGTAATAATATTTGATGAACCTAATGCATCACTTGATCCTCTCAATTTAGAGATGTTAGAAGTGGTTTTACAGAAGTTGAATGCTGAAGGAAAAACTTTAATAATTTCTACACATGATGTTGATTTTGCGTATAGAATTGCAAATAGAGTAATTGTATTAAAAGAAGGGTGTGTGTTGGAAGATGATACTGCCAGTAAAGTTTTTAAAAATAAAGAATTACTTGCAACATCTAACCTAAAACAACCTTCAATTTTTGAAATTTATGAAGCTTTAGTTGTTTCAAAGTATGCAGAAGAAAAAACTGTATATCCAAAAACTATTGAGGAGCTAAAGAAGTGTTTATTTATTAATAAGGAGAAAGATAATGAAGATTAAATTAAGCAAGAATGAAAAAAAACTTGTGATATTTGCAACATTATTTGCATTATTATTTGGAATTGTACCTAATGTATATGCAATGCATATTATGGAAGGATACCTTCCCCCTGCTTTTTGTATTGCTTGGGGACTAATTTGTATTCCATTTGTGATAGTAGGATATATTTCAATAAAAAATATTTTAAAAGAAAATCCACGAAGTATTACATTATTTGCGATGGCTGGAGCATTTGTATTTGTATTATCTGCACTGAAAATACCTTCTGTAACTGGAAGTTCTTCACATATGACAGGAGTAGGGTTTGGAACGATATTATTTGGCCCGTTTGCTGTGAGTATTCTTGGAATAATTGCGCTTATTTTTCAAACAGTATTGCTAGCTCACGGTGGATTAACAACTTTAGGAGCTAATACTTTTTCAATGGCTATTGCTGGTCCATTTGCTACATACTTTTTATATAAAGTATGTTTTAAATTAAAGGTTAGTAAACATAAAAGTATTTTTATTGCTGCCTTTGGAGGAAATTTATTTACTTATTGTATAACGAGCTTTCAGCTTGGAATTGCCTATCCTTCAGTTGAGGGTGGAATTTTAGCATCAATTATAAAGTTTCTTATTGTGTTTGCACCAACTCAAATTCCACTTGCTATTATTGAAGGTATTTTAACAGTTTTATTGATTATGGCATTAGAAACATATGCAAAACCAGTTTTGAAAAACCTAAAGTTTTTTAATGGAGGTAAAATTAATGAATAAGCAAAAAAAATTAGTGTTTGGATTATTGATAGTAATATTATTGATTATTTTGCCTTTACTACTAATAAAGGGTGCAGAGTTTGGTGGTAGTGATGATGAAGGAAGTAGAGTTATATCTGAAATAAATGGTGGTGAGTATAAACCTTGGGCAACTCCAATTTTAGAAAACATTATTTCTGGTGAACTTCCTAAAGAATTTGAAAGTCTTATGTTTTGTGTTCAAACAGGAATAGGTGTAGGAATAATAGCATTTATCATGGGGAGATATGTAGAGCGATATAAAAGTGAAAATAAAAATTTAAAATTGAAAGGGTAATGAATATGTCAAAAAAAGCTATTTTGGTAGTAAGTTTTGGTTCAAGCTACCTAGAAACGAGAGAAAAAACAATTGATGTAATAGAAAAAGAAATGGCAGAAGCATTTCCAAAATTTTCTATTTATAGTGCATATACTAGCAAGATTATTTTAAAAATTTTAAAAGAGCGAGATAAATTAAATGTTAACTCTGTAGTGGAAGTGTTTGAAAAAATGTATCAAGATGGAATTGAAGAAGTGTATGTTCAACCAACACTTGTTTTAAATGGTATTGAGTATAACATTGTGGTACAAGAGATTGAAAGTTTTAAAAATAGGTTTAAAAAAATTGAATTTGGGTCTCCGTTACTAACATCCACTGAAGATTATCTTGCTGTTATTGATGCATTTTTAGCTGATGCCCCTAAGTTGAAAGAGCGTGAGGCAATAGTATTGATGGGTCATGGTAGTAAGCATTTTTCTAATTCTGCATATGCAGCACTTGACTACATGTTTAAAGCTGGTGGAAATCATGATATTCATGTTGCCACAGTTGAAGCCTTTCCATATTTAGAAGATATTACTGGTACGTTGAAAGCAAATAATTATGATAAAATTTTTCTAATTCCTTTTATGATTGTTGCTGGAGAACATGCAAAAAAAGATATGGCATCAAGTAAAGATGATTCATGGAAAATAATACTAGAAAAAATGGGTTTTGAAGTAGAATGTATTTTAAAGGGTTTAGGCGAGAATTCAAAAATTAGAAATATGTTTATTGAACATGTAGGTATTATTTTGAAATGATTTGAAAATAAATTGTAAAGTGGTGATATGATGGTTGAAATGTTAATAATTATAGTACTTGCTTTTATTCTAGATAGTATTATTGGAGATCCGCAAAGTATTATGCATCCAGTTCGATTGATAGGACATTTAATAAGTTTTTTCACTAGTATTTATAAAAAAAATAGTGTGAATAATCATATTTTAAGTTTTATTTATGGAGGATTGATGGCAATAATTGTTATCCTAGTAACATTTTTTAGTACTTATATCGTGATTGAAATTTCACTTAAAATCAATCAGTATTTCGGATACTTTATTCAAGTTTTATTATGTTATTATGCTATTTCACCAAAAGCTTTAAAAGTAGAAAGTATGAAAGTTTACAACGCATTAAAGAAGCGAGATATAAATCAAGCAAGAGAAAATCTGTCTTATATTGTTGGTCGTGATACTAAAAACTTAAATGAAGAAGGGATTATTAAAGCTACTA
>JBKEBI010000015.1:0-3307 GCA_047973085.1 Bacilli bacterium
GAGCACTTGCCTTACAAGCAAGGGGTCGACGGTTCGAGCCCGCCATCCTCCACCAGATATAGTGTTTATTATGTTGTGGTCACACCTGTTCCCATTCCGAACACAGAAGTTAAGCACAATAATGCTTGAAGTAGTACTACGGTGCGAGATACGGTCGGCGCTATTTTATTTAAAGTCATAGTTAATCTATGACTTTTTTTATATGCTATTATGGTAAAATATTTTATATTGTTATTGCGGGAGAAAATTTGGAAAACATCATATTTACTGATAGTTATATAAATGAATTGGAAAAAAATAAAGTTAGCTTAGTATTAATAGATAAAAATGTGTATTTAAATAATCATTTGAAAAGTAATACTTTTGAGAATGTTGAAGTTATTGATATCGATGAAACAACTAAAAATTATACTAAATATTTAGAAATTATTGATATTTTGGATAACTATTTAATCAAAAGAAATGACGCAGTAGTTATTATTGGTGGAGGAGTATTATTGGATGTTGCTACTTTTGCATGCAGCACATATAAAAGAGGTGTAAATCATATTAATGTTCCTACAACCTTACTTGCAATGGTTGATGCATCAGTCGGTGGTAAATGTGGAATTAATTATAATAATCAAAAAAACATAATTGGTACTTTTGCTCAAGCCAAGTCGGTAATAATTGATATTAAATTCCTTGCTACGCTTTCTAAAAGAAATCTTAACAGTGCAATGTCTGAGGTTATTAAGATGGCGCTGTTAAATGATCAAAATAATTTATTTAAAGAATTACTAGCTGGCAATATTGCACTTGTTGAAGTTATTAAAAAAGCCAATGAGATTAAAAGCTATTATGTTGATGAAGATATTAATGATTTAAAAGTAAGACGTTTTTTGAATTTAGGACATACTTATGCGCATGCAATTGAAAGTTATTATCAATTTGAACGATACAATCATGGGGAAGCGGTTGCTCTTGGTTTAGTAATAGCAACAAATTATGATAGAGAAGTGATTAAACTGCTTCAAAGATATGACTTAGATGTTTTTCTTGATGAAAATATAAATATTAAGCAGCTGGTAGATTTAATGATGAGTGATAAAAAGAATACTAATAATTTAATTACACATATAGATCTTGAAAGGCGCTATGAACCGGTTGTTAAAGAAATCAGTAAAATGGATATGATTAATAAAATTAAAATTCCTTGGTTAATTAAAATAAATGAGGTGAAAGAGGTAAAAGTCAATAATTCTAAAAGTTTATTGCACAGGCAACTTATGCTAAGCTTATTAGAAAAAAGTGAGTATCAGATTGAATTGGATAAGGAAAGTGATCTATCT
Source organism: Bacilli bacterium (assembly GCA_047973085.1). GTDB lineage: Bacteria > Bacillota_I > Bacilli_A > JBKEDG01 > JBKEDG01 > JBKEDG01. Next base: position 1,332 of record JBKEBI010000015.1, read on the forward strand.
CATGATATTATGGCAACTATAAATGTTTTAAAAGATTTTAATATTGATTGTCAAATAACCGATAACAGGGCAATAATCAATTCCACAAAAATAGAAGATTTAAATAGGATAATTAACTTTCAAAGTTCAGGGACAACACTCAGGGTAATGCTTCCTATCTTACTTAAACTTTTTAAAAAGGTAAAATTCACAATGAGTGAGCAGCTTTGTACAAGACCAATTGATGAACTTGAAAAACATTTCTTGATTACCAAAGAAGATAATTATTTTATAGCAAACTACAAAGATGTTAAGGATGTGATTTGTGTAGACGGTAGTATTTCTTCGCAATATATATCAGGTTTTATTTATATGAGTGTATTACTAAAAAAAGATATGACAATCAAAGTTATCAATGAGCCAGCATCAATAAATTATATATTAATGACAATTGATGTATTAAGAACAATTGGTGAGAATATTGAATTTAATATGGAATATAAAATAATTGTTATTAAGAAGTGTGAAAAATTAAAAATAAGTAGCGAAGTTTTTAAATCGCAACCGGAGTATTCTAACATGGCGTTTTTTCTTGTATATAATAAGCTTTGTGAAATTAATGGTGTTAATCAAGAATATGGAATACTTAATCAAGTTGCTGATTCATTGCAAGCTGATAAACAAATTATTGAACTTTTATCACAGCCTATATATGAAATAGATATGGAAAATATTCCGGATTTATTGCCAATTCTTATGATTTATGGAGCTCTTAATAAAAAGGGGATTAAACTCACTAATGTTGAGCGTATAAAATATAAGGAATGCGATAGAGTTGCTGTTATGAGTGAGAATTTGAAGCATCTTGGAATAAGTATTGTTCACAGCATTGATGAGGATTATGTCGTTGTAGAGCCATGCAGTAAGATAAAAGGTGGATTTATAAAGACATATGATGATCACAGAATTGCAATGAGTTTTGCAATTTTGAATAAATTTGTGAATGAAGATATATACATTGATAATAAAGAATGTGTTAATAAATCATTTGTTAATTTTTGGAGATTTATTTAAAGGAAGAGTATGCAAATATTAGAAAAAATAAATTTAGAAATTTATGGAGCATCCCACCAAAAACATTTAGGTTTTAAACTTTCAGGGATACCAAAAGGGTATGATATTGATTTTTCATTAATTGATGCTTTGTTAGTTAAAAGAAAAGGAAATAGTTCATATAATACAACTAGAGATAAAATAGAGATGTATACTTTTATTTCTGGAATAGAAAATAGTGTAACAACAGGAGAGACTGTTCATTTGGATATTGAGCAAAGTGATTTTTGCTCAAATGATTATATAAAAGGAATAGTAAGACCTTCACATGCTGATGTTAGTGCGTATTTAAAATTTGGCGATAAGTATGATTATAAAGGTGGAGGAGTGTTTTCTGGAAAGATGACAGTGCTCTACGTAATCGCAGGAGAAATTGCAAGGCAAATACTTGAGCAGCTAAAGTATAATATTAAAGGGTATGGACATATCAGCAAGGTGCTTGATTTTATGGATGATAATATAAATGAGAAGACAAGCATTCAATGTGAAGAGCTAGAAACGTCAAATTTACCTATTTTCAATAAACAAATGAGATTAGAAGTAGAACAAACATTACTAGAATTAAAAGAAAAAAAAGAAAGTTTAGGAGCAAAGCTGACATTTAAGTTTTTAAATGTACCAAGTGGTTTAGGAGATATCTTTTTAAATAGTTTTGAATCAAAATTATCAGCATTATTATTTTCCGTACCAGCAGTAAAAGCAGTTGAATTTGGATTGGGAACTGATTTTACACAGTATCATGGGTCTAAAGTATTAGAGAGCTTAGAGGTTAAAGATGAAAAAATTTATTCTAGTACTAATTTCAATGGTGGGATAAATGGTGGAATAACAAACGGATTTCAGCCGTTAGTATTTTCTTGCACTATTAAACCAACAGCAACTCT
>JBKEBI010000016.1:0-17409 GCA_047973085.1 Bacilli bacterium
ATGAAGCAAGAAAAATGATTGAAGATCAGTTTGCTAACTTGCAAATCACTTCAATCATAATGTATCACATTACTTTAATTTTTTAGACTTTTTGGTCTCACATCATTTACAATCCTACAAAATTTAATAAAACTTATTCATATTGCTATTTATATCCACTTATGGTAGAATATAATCTATGTTGTCAGCAACATAGACATAATATTAGGAGGATATATATGAAAGATGTTATAAAAAAATGGAATAGCACTTCACTAGTTTTGCGTATTATTGCAGGTTTAATTGTCGGTATCATACTTGCATTAATCGCACCAGAAAAACTTAGTGGAATTGGTATTTTAGGAGATTTATTCGTAGGAGCACTTAAAGGGATTGCACCATTACTTGTATTTTTCTTAGTAATGGAAGCTATTACTAAGCACAAAGATGGTCAAAAAACAAACATGACACACATCATTTTCCTTTATTTAATAGGTACATTCGCTGCTGCAGTAGTTGCTGTATTTGTAAGTTTTGCGTTTCCAACAGAACTTACTTTAGCTGAAGCTCCTGCTGGATTCGAAGCACCTAAAGGATTAGTAGAAATTTTACAAGCTTTATTACTTCGTGTTGTAGCAAACCCACTTGAAGCAATTGCAACTGCAAATTATATAGGTGTACTTGCTTGGGCAGTAGTTATCGCCCTTGCTATTAAAAATGTTGTAAAAAAAGAAGCTGCTGTTAGTGTAATTAGTACAACTGCACAAGCACTAGGACAAGTAGTTAGATGGGTTATTAGTTTAGCTCCATTTGGTATTATGGGTCTTGTATTTAATTCAATTGCAACGTCTGGTCTTGATACATTACTTAGTTATGGACAATTAATTCTTGTGTTAGTTGGAACAATGCTTATTGTAGCACTTGTAGTAAACCCTATCATTGCCTTTATTGGAATGAGAAAAAATCCATATCCATTAGTATTTAAATGTTTAAAAGATAGTGGATTAACTGCATTCTTTACAAGAAGTTCTGCAGCAAACATTCCTGTTAATATGGAATTATGTGAAGAATTAGGTCTTGATGAAGATACTTATGCAATATCAATTCCTCTTGGAGCAACAATTAACATGGCTGGAGCAGCGATTACGATTACTGTGCTTACTCTTGCTGCTGCATATACTGCAGGTGTTGAAGTTTCAATTGGTCAAGCAATTTTCTTATCATTCTTAGCTGCACTTAGTGCATGTGGTGCTAGTGGTGTTGCTGGTGGTAGTTTACTTCTTATTCCACTTGCTTGTAGCTTATTTAATATTCCTCAAGATTATGCAATGCAAGTCGTAGGTGTAGGATTTATAGTAGGTGTTATTCAAGACTCTTGTGAAACAGCACTTAATTCCTCAACAGATGTATTATTCACTGCTGTTGCAGATTATGCTAATAAGAGAAAAGCTAACAAAATCTAATTTATAATAAAAAGTATCAAATTCCAAAAGGAGTTGATACTTTTTTTATTTTATTAATTTTTTTAAATTTTGTAAATCCTCTTCTCCTATATCATAGCTTCTAAAAGCTTCAAGAACTGGACGAATAATTTGACAATTTGCTTTATATTCTTCATCTAAAAAATATGTGACACTCTTCTTATTTTGAATTCGATCAACAAGACCAGCCTCATAAAGTTTTGATAAGTGTCTTGATGTATTAGCTTGTTTTAAATTCAAAACCTCTGTTATTTCTCCCACAGTAAGACTTTTTTCAAATAGGACAGAAATTATTCTAAGCCTATTTGTCTCTGCAAACATGTTTATTACCATATGTATATCCATAATTCCTCCTAAGATTTACTAAATAAAATTTTAAACACAAACCTAAATAGTGATAACTGTCTAACAATTCTTTTAGGCTCTATTATTACTCTATACAACCATTCCAAATGAAAATTTTGCATCCATTTGGGAGCTCTTTTAATATTACCACTCAAAACATCAAAGCTTCCACCAACTCCCATAAATAGCATTACATTTGGTAAACTTTTTTTGTTATTTTCAATCCAAAATTCCTGTCTTGGACATCCCAATCCAACAAAGACAATTTCAGCACCACTCTGATTAATAGTCTCAATAACTTTTTCATTATCTTGAACATAACCACTAAGCGCACCAACTATATTACAATTATATTTTTTATTCAAATTTTTCATAGCTTGCTCAGCAACACCATCTAAAGACCCATATAAAAAAACATTTTTATTACCTAACTTAGAACTTAAAATTTCTTCCATTAAGTCTATACCTGTAATTCTCTCAACTCTATTTTTATAAATTTTATTTATTGCCCAAACAATTCCTAGTCCATCAGCAATCTTTAAGGTAGAATGATTTATAATTTCTCTAAGCTTTGCATTTTTATCGCACTGCAAAGTTATTTCTGGATTGACAGAACTTATTATAACTTGAGAACTACTATTATATATATAATCAATAATTTGTGTATAGCTTAGATTATCAACTTCTAAATTTAAAATATTATACTTATTCATAAAAATCCTCCAAATACATTATACACTACGAAATTGGCTAGTGCAAACAAATAAAAGCAGGATTTATAATTTATTTAATAGAGTTAAGTTAATTATGACTACCTATACTATGAAATTAGCAAGTAAAACATTGAACTTTACAACTGACAAAAAACTTGCATTTAGACTTTCTAAATAAATATAAATTATGATTTAGATTAAAATAATTCGCAACTCTGCTTAATTAATACCATTATTTCTATCAAATAAATAATTTGAAACTTAAAAAAATACTTCATAGTTAAATTTAACTATGAAGTATTTTTTATATATCATTAATCTCTTTAGTAAAGTGGCATGCAACAAAATGATCTTTAGAAATTTCTTCAAAAACCGGATTTTCCTTAAAGCAAACATCTTTAGCGTAAGGACATCTAGCTGCAAATCTACACCCTGGAGCAGGATCAATTGGAGAAGTAATTTCCCCAGTCAATTCTATTCGCTTTTGCTTAACATCAATATTGGGAACTGGAATGGCACTAAGTAACGCCTTTGTATACGGATGATAATTCTTTTTAAATAATTCACCGGCTGGAGCTTTTTCTACTTCAAGACCTAAATACATTACTAAAATATCATCTGAGAAATGTTTTACAACACTTAAGTCATGTGTAATAAACATATACGTAAGCCCTAATTTATCTTGTAAATCTTTCATAAGATTTAAAATTTGAGCTTGAATAGAAACGTCAAGTGCACTAACTGGTTCATCACAAACAATAAACTTAGGGTTTAGTGCAAGAGCACGTGCTATTCCAATACGTTGTCTTCTTCCACCGTCTAATTCATGAGGAAATGAGCCATATAACCTATCTGCTAACCCAACAAGTTTCATTAATTCTTTAACTTTGGCTTGTAACTTTTCTTTGTCTTTTCCAAAAACATTGTGAATAATAAGTGGTTCAGCAATTATTTCTCCAACTGACATTCTTGGATTTAGTGAAGCATATGGATCTTGAAAAATAATTTGAATATCTTCTCTTATTTTATTCAACTCTTTTTTATTTAAATGAGCAATATCCTTACCTTCAAAAACTACCGAACCTTCTGTTGGTTCTAAAAGTCTTAAAACAAGTCTTCCTGTAGTACTTTTACCACAACCACTTTCTCCAACTACTCCGAGAGTTTTTCCTTTATAAATTTTGAAGTCAACACCGTCAACAGCGTGAACAACACCTTTAGGAGTAGGAAAGTGTTTTTTCAAATTTGATACTTCTAAAATTACTTCACTCATTTACAACTCCTCACTTTCTAAATATTCTGGGTTATTTGCAACTAAGTGACATGTTGTTTGATGAGTTTCACTTATTTGTACTACCCCTGGTGCACACTCCAAGCAATGTTTTCTTGCTTTAGAACATCTTGGATGAAATTTGCATCCACTAGGTAAGTTAGTTGCATCAGGAGTAAGCCCTGGAATTGGATTTAATCTATCTTCATCTTTATCAAGAGAAGGAATTGAACCAAATAGCCCTAGAGTATATGGATGACTAGTAGCTTTAAATACATCATGTAAAGTTCCAAGCTCAACTATTTCTCCAGCATACATGATTGCTACTTTATCACATGTTTGAGCTACAACTCCCAAATCATGTGTAATCATTATCATAGAAGTATTAAACTCCTTTTTTAAATTGCTCATCATATCTAAAACTTGTGCTTGAATTGTTACATCTAATGCTGTTGTGGGCTCATCTGCAATCAATAATATAGGATTACATGCAAGAGCAATCGCAATAACAATTCTCTGCTTCATTCCTCCACTAAATTGATGTGGGTATTCATTATACCTTTGCATTGGTATTCCAACAAGTTCTAACATTTCTTTTGCTCTTTCCACACTATCTAAATCAGGTTGATGAATTGCAACAACCTCAGCAATCTGTTCTCCAACACTCATAACAGGATTTAAACTTGTCATTGGGTCTTGAAAAATCATTGAAATTTTTTCACCACGAACTGAAAGCATATCACGCTCACTAATTTCATATAAATTAACTAGTTCATCATCACCTACATTAAATTCAATACTTCCAGAAACTACTTTACCTGGAGGAGTTGGAATAAGTCGCATAATTGACAACGCTGTCGTTGTTTTCCCTGCTCCAGTTTCACCAACTAAACCTAATACTTCTCCTTTATTAATTTCTAAATTTATTCCATTTACAGCATGTGAAGCTTTTCCATCTACTTCATACTGTACAACTAAATCTTTAATTTCTAATAGTTTATTATTCATCTATACACCTCTTAATTTTTAAGTTTTGGATCCAATGCATCACGTAATCCATCACCTAAAATATTTAGCGCTAAGATTACAACAACAATTGTTGCACCTGTAATCATTGAATAATATGGAGAAGTTACAATGAACTGTCTTCCTTCTGATAACATATTACCCCATTCTGGTGTAGGTGCTTGTATACCAAGTCCAATAAAACTTAATCCTGCAGTTGATAAAATTGCTCCTGCAATAGATAAAGTTGATTGTACAATTATCGGTGCCATACAATTTGGAATAATATGTCTCAATATTATCCTAAAATCTGTAGCACCTACTGCTACACTTGCTTCAACAAACTCTTGATCTCTAACACTCATTACAGCTGCACGTGTAATTCTTGAAAAACTTGGAACACTTGGTAATGCAATAGCAAAAATCAAAAATGGAATTGCACTCCCTAATGAACTTACAATTGCAATAGCAAGTAAAATTGATGGAACAGCTAAAAATACATCCATAACTCTCATAATCATATTATCTAGTCTACCACCATAAAAACCTGTAATTGCTCCAAAAAAACCTCCAAGCAGTACTGATATTGTTACCGAACTAATACCAATTATTAATGAAATTCTAGTTCCATATATCAGTCGTGTCAAAATATCTCTACCAAATGGATCAGTTCCTAAAAAATGTTCTGAACTAGGTAATTGTAGTGAATTTGATAAGTTTTGATCTATTGCTCGATCATAATCAAAAATTGTATCATTAAAAAATTTCTCAAACATCGACATAGAAGCTAGCTGAGCTATAAGTGCAACTGTAACAAAAACCAATAAAATAAGTAGCGAAAACATCGCCATTCTATTCTTTTTTAGTCTATACCACAGCTCTTTCCAAGGACCACGATAAACATCTACATTTATATCTTTTTTCTTCTTCTTAAACATATATCCCTACCCCTTCTTATACTTAGCTTTAATTCTAGGATCTAAAAATGCATATAAAATATCTACAAGTAGATTTACTACTGTAAATACAACTGCCATAAATATAACTGCAGCAAGTACTACAGGGATATCTCGTGTTTTAATTGCATCAACCATATACTTACCCATACCTGGCCATGCAAATACAGTTTCTGTAAGTACAGCTCCTCCTAATAAATATCCAAACTGTAAACCAACAACAGTTACAATTGGAATTAAAGCATTACTAAGAGCATGCTTTCTAATAACTTTCTTTTCAGACACCCCTTTAGCTCTAGCTGTTCTAATATAGTCCTGACGAACAACTTCAAGCATCGAAGAACGAGTCATCCTCATTATAATAGCTGCTCCACCTGTACCTAATGTAATAGCAGGCAAAATTAGGCTGGCAACTAATTCAGGAAAGGAATTAGTATTCATCTGGCTGGTGGGAATAAAATCTACATTAACAGCAATAAAGGCTATCAACATTAGCCCTAACCAAAAGTTTGGCATTGACACTCCCAAAAGTGCTAGTATTGTTGTAACGTTATCTAAAATTGAATACTGCTTTGTTGCAGCAATTATACCAGTTGGCAATGCAATTAATAACGCAATAGCCATTGCTGATACAGTTAAAATTACTGTATTCGGGAACACAGCAAAAATTTCTTCACTAACTGGACGACCAGTTTTATATGAAACTCCAAAATCTCCAGTTACATATCCTTTCATGTAATTAAAATATTGAACAATGAACGGATCATTTAGGCCCATTTCTTCTTGCTTGGTAGCAATTTGTTCTGCTGTTGCTTGTTCACCTAAAACAAGTGCAGCAGGATCTCCTGGGCTCAAATATAAAATTGAATAAACCAACAAGCTAACTCCAAACAATATCGGAACTAGCATTAAAATTCTCTTTATGATATATACTGTCATACATCCTCCTAAAATAAAGTAAGTGCATTTGAAATGCACTTACTAAGAAATTTGTCAATCAATGCAGTTCTAAACTATTTTAACTCAACTCCATTTAATTTAGGACTTCCTGATGGATGTATTTCAAATCCTTCAACATTTGTACTCATTGCAGTAATTCTTTCACTATAGTGGAAAGGAATATGTACATAATCATCCATTATAATTTGTTGCGCTTCATCATATAACTCAAATCTTTCTTCTTCATTATCTGAAATTGCTGCAGCATCTAATACCGCATCTAATTCTGGATTAGAATAGAATGTTCTATTTCCTGCTGATCCGATATTATCTGAATGAAATAATGGAGATAATCCATAATTTGGATCTCCTGTAACAGCAGTCCATCCTAGGATAAATACTTCATGATCACCTTTTGCAGTTGCTTCTAAGTAAGCACCCCATTCCATTTGTTCAACGGTAACTGTAACTCCAATTTCTTTAAGTTGTGCTTGAATTGCAGTAGCAATTTGTACACGAAGTGGATTTTCATTTGTAAGAATTGTAAATGATAAATCACTCACTCCAGCTTCTGCTAATAATTTTTTAGCTTCTTCTGGATCATATTCATACGCTGGAATATCAGCATTATAACCATTAGCTTTTAATGATAACGGAGTATTTGCATGTTGTGCCATACCATTTAAAATTGTTTTAGCATCAACTATTTCATCATAATTAATTCCAAGATTAATTGCTTTTCTAACTCTTACATCTTGAAACTTTTCATTTTCCATGTTAAATCCAGCATACGCATATGATAAATCGTAATCCTTTTCATACTTTAATGAATCATCAGACTCTACTGTAGCAAAATCTGCATTATCAACATCATAAGCAATATCAATATCTCCACCTTGAAGTGCAAGTAATCTTGTACTGTTTTCAGGATATGGATAGAAAGTAACACCAGATACTTTTGCTGCTTTATCTTCATTCCAATAATCATCAAATTTTACTAGTTTTGTATGTTTACCTTTTTGGAACTCTTCAAATTTAAATGGTGCAGTCCCAATTGGATCATTCCCATCATTACCAGAACCATAATCATCACCTTGTTCTGTAACAGCTTTTTCACTTAATACTGCAATTGTAGTATGAGCTAAAGCTGGAAGTAATCCTAAATCTACTTCAGCCGTAGTAATCTTCACAGTATAATCATCCACTGCTTCCACACTTGCAATTGATTCTACTAAGTGTCCAACTTCTGTTGACTCTTGAGCTCTTTCTAATGAGAATACAACATCACTTGCCATCATTTCCTCACCATTATGGAATTTAACACCTTCTTCTAATTTGAAAGTCCACTCTTTTCCGTCATTTTCCCATTCTTTTGCAAGAAGTGGTTTGATTTCTAAATCTGCAGTTTGTTCTACAAGACTTTCATAGATGTTAGTTCTAACTCTTGATGAAGCTTGGTCGTTAACAGCATGAGGATCAAGAGATACTGGATCTGCTCCACTACCAACCTTAAGTACTTCCCCACTTTCATCACTGCTTGAACCACAAGCAACTAATGTTATTGCTAGCGTAAATGCCAACAACACTTTAAAAATTTTTTTCATTTTGGAAACCTCTCTCTCTAATGTTTTATAAACCCCATTTTACAGTAAATAAATTAAATGTCAACGACTAAACCACATTTTTACTACAAAAATTGCACAACAATAACACAATTATACATTAATCAAAGATTCCATTCATATATGTATTGCATTATTGTTTATTCTGTGAGACAATATATTATTGGATGGGTCTATTTATACAATTAGGAGGTAACATATATAATGTTTGATGAACACTACAATTATATGAAGATAATCAATCTTCGCTATGGATCAATATATTTAATTACAACAGTAGCTTTTACTTTGCTTTTTCTATTAACAAAATTTCTATTTCTACTACTTCTTGCTATGATGATGGTCATGTACCTTACAAATTTTATTATTACCGCAAAAAGATACTTAAAATATTTAATGACTTTAGATGGAAAAGAAATTTCTAAAATATCTGGTTTAAACAAAAAAATTATTTTTCATAAAATCAATAACATTCCTGTTTTTAGTAATGAAGTAATTTGCTTAAGAGATACAGAAATTGAAGTAAGTATCAGAGCGAATGGAAAACTATACAAGAAAGTAAAACTACATGTAAAAAAGGAATTTAATAATATGGAATTTAAAGATAAAAAACTACTTTTTAATAACATTACTATAGACTACAAAAAACGTTAGGTATAAGCCTAGCGTTTTATAATATATAATTTTCTATATAATCTACAACTTCTTTAAACTTATCAACAAGATCTGCATCAAATCTACTTTTAATAGGAGAATCAATATCCATAACTCCAATTACTTCTCCATCTTTATGAAGTGGAATTACAAGCTCAGAACTAGATGCAATATCACATGCAATATGTCCACAGAAATTATGAACATCATCCACAATAATAAGTTCATTTTTTGAAAATGCACTCCCGCAAACACCTTTATCTATATCTATGATACTTGTTGCTTTCTTACCGTTAAATGGTCCAAGAACAAGCGCCTTGTAATCTTGATTGTAAATATAAAATCCAACCCAATTCAAATCAAGGATTTCCTCCATACAAATACTACTTATATTCCCAAGTTGACTAATTATATTACCATTTTTTGTATACTCTTTTATAATCTCTAACATAATTCCTCCTATTTTAAATCTTTCAAGTAAGTATCACTATAACCAGTAATATTTTTACTAAAAATATTTTCAATTACCTCACTTACATTTTCTTCATCAGTAAATCTAATGTAATAATCCATACTATACTCTAATAATTGACTATTATATATAGGCTTAGAAGAAAGTAACGCTAGTTTATCATAATTTTGTTTAAGAAGTCTATACCTTATATTATTAATCTCTATTTCATACTTATTATCACAACAAATACTACAACTTCCACAACTATGTATCTTAGACTTATTTAATGGGCAATATTTCATATACATCACATCTATATAACCATATAAAAATCCTATTGATTTTGATAAATTAAATTCACTTAAATCTCCATATTTATTTTCAACTGAAAGAATTGTTTTATAGCAGTAATTCAAAAGCATTTGTTGATTAATTATATTAGTTGTATTTAAACTATAATGTGAAATAACAGATTTATTATAATTTTTTAGTCTTTCTAAACCACCTAACTCACTAATTACAACACCATCATACTCATCATCTATATCATAACACTCAATATATTCTTCACTTACCACGCTTGGAAAAAGCTTATAAACTTTCTTAAATAGTTTTTTTGCATTATTTAACAAACCATCATCACTTATTACTAAAATAAACGATTTATCTAAATGAACTAATTCATTTAATTGCTCCGTGTTTCTAATTTCAATATATAAAGTACTTTCACTAAGTTTTTCTTTCACACTTTTGTATTCAAATTTTATATCTTGATGAACTACATTTAGTAAATCTTTTTTTATATCTTCGTATATTTGCCTTCTAATCGCATTTAGTTCACTTATTTGAATAAACCCTGCTTCATAATTTATATTAATATAAAAATCAAATGGATAATCATTTGTTTTACTTAGTTGCTTTAAGACTTTATCTTTACTAACTGCAAGTGTTTTTGCAAAATCAAGAACTGAATCTGAATAATACTTTTTACCATTACAAATGACTTCAATTCTAGATCCCAACTTCATATTTACATCAAGCTTATAAATTTGTTTTTTATAACAATTTAAAGCTCCCTTTTTTAAAGCGGATTTTACAGCAAAACTGTTCACAACATATACATCACAATTAACAAGATTACTATGTTTTGATTTAATGCGAAAAGTATTATTCCCAACTCTTTCTATAACATCAATAGTTTGACCTGTTTCAAAATCGTTTTTTATAAAACGGATTTTATCTAAATGCACAATATCTTTTTCACACTCAATATAAACCCATTTATTATCTTGCTTTAGAACCCTACCTACGTAATAACCAGAATTATTAATCCTTTTGTTATTGTTAATATCATTTGAAGAATTTATATACCCTGTTGTAAATTCACGATTATAAACCTTAGATAAGTCAGATGTATTACAACTAGTTTTATCAACAAGTTTTCGATATATATTAGTAGTTAATCCAATATATTCTTGCTGTTTAAGTCTTCCTTCTATTTTTACTGAAGAAACACCCATAGAAGCAAGTTTATCTATACTAGAACTAGCATTTAAGTCTTTAAAAGAGAGACTATATTCACTAGGTTTAAGTATTATTCCATCTTTATATAGTGAAGTTTCCATTCTACAAAATTGTGAGCATTTTCCCCTATTACCCGATAAATTAGATTCAATTGATGAAATCAAACAGAGTCCAGAATAACTTGTACAAAGTGCTCCGTGAACAAATACTTCTGTTTCAATTCCTATATCTACAATATCTTTAATTTCTTCAACACTTAATTCACGACTTATTACAACTCTATTTGAACCTAATCTTTTAACAAATTTTGCAGCAAAGCTATTTCCAATATTCATCTGTGTAGAACAATGAACTTCCATATCTTCAAATGCATTTGAAACAACTTCAATTAGAGAAAAATCTTGAAGAATAATTCCATCAACTCCAATAGAATGTAAATAGTTTACTTCAGAAAAAAATAGGGGTAACTCTTCTGTTTTTATTACCGTATTTAAAGTAACATAAGTCTTTGTATAATGTAATTTGGCAAATTTCACAATTTCACTCACTTCAGAATGAGTATTTTTGGCATTTTCTCGTGCTCCAAAAATATTAGAACTAAAATAGATTGCATCTGCCCCAGACATAATAGCAACCTTAGCACTTACCAAATTTTTTACAGGACTTAATACTTCCAAACTACTAACCTCCAATTACAAAAAAGCCATATATAGATTTACTATACATGGGCAAAAATTATGCAGCTATAAAATAAACCACAAATCCAATTCCAACTAATTTAATAGTAGGAATAGCAGCTATAACAGCATTTTCTAATACTTTTGATTTGCTAATTTTTCCATTCTCTTTTCTCATAATTGTTTCTCCTTTAATACATATTTTTTCAACCTTATGTATTATAACGTAAACAAATTATAAAAGCAACAATTTTGCACTAAAAAATGAATAAATTTTTCATCTTAAAATCTATTGAAATCATTAGGTATTTTACAGGTAATATTTATACGCTTATTTGTAACTGGATGTATAAAATCAAACCTATATGCATGCAGTGCTAAACGTTTAATTTTCTTTGATTTAGACCCATACTTCATATCTCCTAAAATTGGATGTCCCAACTCTTTTAAATGTACTCTAATCTGATTCTTTCTTCCTGTCTCAATATTAACATCAAGTAAACTATAATCACTACCCTTTTTCATAACTTTATAGTTTGTAATAGCATTTTTCCCCTCATGACTAGAATAAACATATCCATCTTTACTCTCAGTCAAATTTGAAACAATTTTACCACTCTTACTAACAACACCTTCTACAACAGCATAATAACCTCTGACTTTTACAATATCATTCCAATTATTTTGCATCTGATTTTTAATTTTTTCATTTTTTGCAACAATAAACACTCCACTAGTAGCTTTATCAAGACGATGTAAAATATAAACATTTGCATTTACATTTGACTTATCTAAATATTTTAATATTAAACTTATAGCAGTATATTCTCCTCTTGCATTTCTTACCGATAAAATATTTGCTGGTTTATTAATTGCAATAAAATATTCATCCTCATATAAAACATCTAATTCATCATCAGATCTATACTTACTGATTTCAATATCATCTCCAACATTTAAAAGATAGTCAAACTGACTAATAGCACTTCCGTTAACTCTTACTTGTTTATATTTAAGTAAAGACTTAATATTATTTCTAGAATATCCCTTTAATTCTTTTAATAAATACTTCATTAATTCTTCTTTATACTTCACTTCCATTATATCACCTACTTACTATAATATTATAGCATATAATATCCATATTGACTTTTAAATATATTTTATATAAAATACTTTTAAAGGAGAATTATATGAATAAATCACATGTTGCTGTACTATCAGGCTTTTTAGTATCACTACTTTTTGGCTTTACCTTTATGTTTATCACCATTGGACTTAAATATACCACACCTAATATATTACTTGCTTATAGATTTGGTATAGCATTTATTATACTAACTATTTTAATAAAACTGAAAATATTTAGAGTAAATTTTAAAAACAAAAAAATCTTTCCATTATTTTTACTCGCATTAATAAATCCTGTAATTAACTTTATAACTGAGGCAAATTCGCTTAGATATATCACTACAATACAAGTAGCAATATTTTTATCACTAGCTCCAATTGTAGTACTTATTCTATCACGCATATTACTTAAAGAAAGCGTTACTAAAGCACAAACAACATTTATTATTTTATCAGTAGCCGGAGTTTTAATTTCTATCCTTGATTCAATCAAATCACAGGAAAACACATCGATGATTGGAATCATATTAATAATAATTACTGTAATAACTATTGCCTTTCATGGAATCCTTACTAAGCATTTATCTAAATATAATTACACTGCAAACGAAATGACTTATGTAATGGTTACACTTGGCTTCGCTACATTTTTGACTATGTCAGTAATATCTAGCCCTATTAAAGAAATAATAGCACCTATATATGAAATAGAATTTATGTTATCTGTTCTATATTTAGCAGTTGGTGCATCAATTATTGCATATGGATTATATAATTTTATGTATACACAAATATCAACAGCTGCAACAAGTGTTTTCATTAACCTTACTACAGTAGTATCAACTATTGTTGGAGTAGTATTATTAAATGAAACACTTAATATTATGCAAATAGTAGGATGTGTATTAATAGTTGCAGGAGTAGTAGGAACAAATATTATAGAATATAAAAAAAGGCGCTAAGCCTTTTTATTTTCTACATAGCTAATAAATTCTTCTTCATCTTTTAGAGCAGTAACTACTTCCATCTCAGAAAATTTTCCTTCATAAACAATACAAATACCATCCTTAACCATTTTAGAATAAAAACCATGACCACTAAATGTTTTAATTTCCTTAATTTTATCTATAGGAATTATTTTTCTAAATAACATAAAATTTACATGTAAAATATCATTTTCAATATAACATTTTGTATTAAAGATCCAAGAAAGAGCAGTTCCTAGTAACGAGGATAAAAGCACTAGTGCATATATACTTATAAATCCCCCATTATAAATTGAAGCAACTATCATAGTAAATAAAGCAAATGCAACCAATGTTGAAATAAGTATTGCTATCAAATCAAAAACAAAAACTCTTTTCATTTTAAATTTCTTCATTTTCTCACCTCAATTAATATTATAGCATTCAAACAAATAAAAAAGCGAAATTTTTTCACTTTTTTATAATTTAAATTCCATATTATTAAAATTTTCTAAATACTTTATCACTTCTACTTCCAAACTATTATCATAATCTTTTAGAAGTTTTTCAGTTTTTATTGCATCTTCTTCACTAAGGTGTTTATCTAAATAAGGAAATAAAACATTATCTTCCTTATAGATATGATTTTCTAACATTTCACAAAATTGATCAATATAGTCTTTTGCTTCTTCATCAGTCTTAGAGTTTAAAATTCCTCTTCTCAAATTACGACCCAAATCATGCTCCTCGTACATAGCTTCAACAATTTCTTTACCTCTAAAAAGTACAAATAATAAATCTTCTTCTTTTTGATGATGAAATTGATCAGCATACAAAGATAAATAATTAGACACTGTAGAAATATCTTCTGCATAATTATTTAAAAAATCGTCTTTAGTTGAAATATATTTAAGAATATATATCAATTCTTTAATGTAATTATGTTCATTGATAAGAGTGTCAACAAGTACAGAAAACTTAGAGCTATGTGCAACAGCTGTAAATTTTGGCATTTCTTCTGTTTTACCTTCTGCTAATTTATCCATATGTTCATACATTAGTACTTGATCTTCTTTTGAAAAATTATGGTATTCCAAAATATCTTTTAACAAACAACTTTTTACACTACATTTCATACAATCAACATCATTAAGTAATAAAAATTTTTGTACTTGGGGATATTTTTCAATTATTTCATTAATTGATACATCACGCTTAAGCATCAATTTCTCCATTTAACTTAATAACTATTTCTTTTAACTCAATGTTTTTACCAGAATTTTCAAGTGCTTGCTTTGCAGCAAAAGCAATCCCCATACAACAAGGCACTTCCATTCTAGTAACTGTAATACTTTTAATATCATTGTTTGAAATAAGAGCAGTTAATTTTTCTGTATAATCTACACCATCAAGTTTAGGACATCCTATTACTGTAGTTTTTCCATCAATAAAATCTTGGTGAAAGTTGGCATATGCAAAAGCACAGCAGTCAGCTGCTATTAATAAATCTTTTCCATCAAGTGATTCATGATTTTCACTAATTAACTTTATTTGTATTGGCCATTGGCTTAATTTTGATTCATTCATATTATCATCTCCTTGTAAATATTGTATCACAAACAAATAAATATAAACGTTTCCTAAGCAACAAAATAATTTTTTATATTCATAGTTTAAATCAAAAGTAATAAATATACCTCTTTTTATCTTCAAGTAAAATATTTAATTATGTCAGCATTTTAAAAATAATTATATAATCGTTTTAAAGACAAAAGAATTTTTAATGTTGTGATACACAATACTACAAAAAATCTTTTGTTAATATCTCTCCTATGATATAATATGTTTGGAAGAAGGTGAGTTAATGAAAACAAACGAAATAGTAAGAACTGGAATTTTAACTGCAATTGTATTTGTATCAATGTCACTTCTACATGTAAATATTTTCAATAGTTCTCTTCATTTAGGATCATTAGTTATAGTAATAATGAGTTTAACATTCAAAAGGAAAGAGGCTGCATTTGCATCAAGTGTTGGTGCAACATTATTTGATATTTTTTCAGGTTATCTTATATATGCTCCATTTACTTTTGTTGCAAGATTACTACTTAGTCTAATTGTTAGTTATTCAAAAGATAAGAAAATTTATCTTCAAGTAGTTTATGCTTTAGTTGGTGGAGTAATTGTAATCATCATATATTTCATTTCATATTTATTAATAATTGGAGGGCTAGAGACTTCTCTATATGCATCAATTCCAGATGTGATTCAATTAATTTTAACTATACTTGGAGTATTTATTGCAATACCATTAAAAAAACTTGTAGAAAAAAAGCTGTAGTAAGATGTACATCATCTCACTACAGTTTTTTAATCCAATTCAATAAACTCAATTTCTAAATTTTCCTTTTTTAATCTTTTCATTAAAATTTCATTAAACTTTCCTATACCTTTATCAGTATAAAATCCTCCTTGATTTTTATAACAAGTAACTTCTATTCCACATGATGGAGAGCCTTTTATACCAATAATATTTTTTATTTTGCATCCATTTTCCAAATAATTTTTTATCTCATTTATTAGCTTATCGCAATAAACTTCACACCAATCAACATATTTTAAATCACTATCAAGTTCATTTTTCCCAACACCTTCACGATTTAGACCAAATACGTTATACTCTGGACATTCCATTTGTATGAATGAAGTATCTTGTATTTTAAAAAGTATTTTCATAAATATATCTTGATTTCTTGCCTCATTTTTAACTACACAATTTTGATTTAAAAAACAGTGAGGAATTAATACAATCTCTTTATTTCTATTCATCAAAAACTCTTTTAGTTTTCAAATAGATTAATACTGCAATCAGTGCAGTGAGTACTTTATCAATTAAATTAGATAAAACCTTTGTAGAATAAACAGAAAGTGCAAAATTATCAACAAGTTTATTAATGTATACTTTCATAATATCTGTTGCGTTAAAATCAAGTCCACCATAAATTAACAAGCTAATTGGTGTTCCTATCATAGGTGCAACAAAAGCCAAAATAATTCCTACAATAAACCCAGTTATATAATTAACTCCATACTTTTTAAAAATTAGTCCAGAAATAACTCCTACAACAATATTAACAATACCAAACGCAACAGAGGCAGCACTTCCAGTTGTAATTGCTATTACCACATTAGTAATAAACCCTACTATTGCTGCAGCAAGTGGACCAAAAAGTGCAACTATATAAACCGTACCTAACGTATCTAAGTATAAAAAAGGAATCTTCAAATATGAAACAACTGTTCCAAGCACTACATTTATGGCAATCCCTAAAGCCATCATTACTAATTTTTTTGTATCTTTCATTATCAATATCTCCCATCTAAAATATTTACTCTTAACACGAAATATTAATCAATAGTTCACTATTAAAAGTAGGCACAAAACTTGTGCATTTAAAACTATTTCATTTAAAATATCAATATACTTTGTATTTCATAAATGCACCTACTTTCTAATAAATTTACAAATTTATTATAACATAATAAAAGTACATAATCTTTTAAATTATGTACTTTCAGACTGTAGACAAAAAGTATTGCTATTTATCCTATGTGGATGAATTCCAATGCTTTTGTTATATTTATATGCATATTTCACTAATATTGCCTATATGCTCACTATATCTACAGTATT
>JBKEBI010000017.1:0-25216 GCA_047973085.1 Bacilli bacterium
AATACTGTAGATATAGTGAGCATATAGGCAATATTAGTGAAATATGCATATAAATATAACAAAAGCATTGGAATTCATCCACATAGGATAAATAGCAATACTTTTTGTCTACAGTCTGAAAACCAGCAATGCTGGTTTTTACTTTACTCTTATCTATATACAATAGTTAAGTATTAAATTTATTATATTTTAAACAAAGGAAATTTTATCTATATCAACATCAGCTTCATAGTCAACATTGTCAACTCTAAAACCATTTATATTATAAAATTCTTTAATAAAATCTTTAGTACCATTTAGGTTTAGAATTTCTTCATCAGATAATTCTTCCATTAGTTTTATTGTTTGTTCTTGAATATCTTCGCTTACTTCAAGGTGGTCTATTCTAATTCTAGAATCTTCATCTAAAATTGCTTTATCTCCATAAATCATTTCATCAAATAATCTATAAATATGTTCAGTTACTGTCTCATGCACGTTATTTTTTTTCATAACTTCATATAAACATCCAGCATATATTGGCATACTAGGAATAAATACACTAGCTTTTGAAGCAATTGCTTTTGCACTAACAACATATGCCTCAACATCAAAATCATTATTAAGTTTTTCAACTGTTGATTCTAAATCTTCTTTTGCTTTACCGATTGTTCCATCTCTGTATATATCTTTTGTTGTTGCTCCACCAATATATGTATAACTAATTGTTTTGCATTTTGGTGTTAGACAATTTGCATCACTTAAATCATTTATCCAATTATACCAATCTATACCACCCATAACAAATACAGTGTCTTGAATTTCTTGTTCGTTTGCAGGCTCAATTTCTACTTCTTTAATAAGGTTTTTCGCCATATCTATTGTTCTTCCAACTACACTTTTTCCAATTGGTTTAAGTGCTGAAGTTACAAGCCCATCTGGAGTCATTTTTGCTCCTGCAGCAAGAGAAAAAACAACTAGATCAATTTTAATGTTTTCATCTTGTAATCTTTTAATAACAAGGTCTCTTGATTCCTTTGAAAATGCATCGATATTAAAATCAATTGAATTAGTGGTAGTTCTATTATTAAAATATTTCATATTCCAATATCCAGCAGTACCAGTACGTTTTTTTTCTGGTTCATTTTCATAGCATACATTAATCGTATTAGCATTCATTTTATCACTTGCAACAATCCTTGTAGCAAGTCCGTAACCACTGCTACCACCAAGAACTAAAACATTCTTTGCTCCTTCAATATTTTTCTTATCTTTTATTTCATTAAAGTATTGATTCATAATAGTTGCAAGCCCTATTGGGTGAGCTTTCAAACTTACATTTGCTTTTACAGTCTCTTTTATTATCATATAATCACCTCTCTTACATTATAAAATAATTATTTATTTTTTTCCATAAGCTAAAGGTTAAAAAGAAAATAAATTTAAAAATAATACGTAAAGATTACGAAATAATAGTTATTTTTATTGAATATCTATGATAAATCCTATAAAATAATATATATAGCAAAAATCAGTGTGATAAAAAATGTATTAAAGTGTTATAATTAAATAGAGGTGAGAATATGAAAAATAAAGATTTATTAGAGTATACTAAAGAATTAATGAAATTGTTTGAAGATAGTAATTTATCTTCGTTTGAATATGGTGAAGAAGATTTTAGTTTAAAATTACAAAAAGGTGGAGAACAGGTTGTTGCTACTCCAGTAGTTGCTAAATCTATTGTGGAAGAAGTAGTCGAGAAAGTTGATGAAAATTGTAAGGAAGTAGTAGTAAGTCCTATTGTAGGAACTTTTTATCAAAGCTCTGCTCCTGGTGCTAATCCGTATGTAAATGTTGGAGATAGTGTTAAAGCAGGACAGGTTCTTTGTATAGTTGAGGCAATGAAAGTTATGAACGAGATTACTGCTCCATGTTCGGGAGTTATTTCTGAAATTTTAGTTGATGATGCTGAAGGTGTTGAATACAATCAACCTTTGTTTAAGATTAAATAAGGTGAATTTATGAAAAAAGTTTTAATTGCTAATCGAGGAGAAATTGCTGTAAGAATAATTAGAGCATGTCACCAAGAAGGATTTTCAACAGTTGCAATCTACTCAACAGTAGATGCAGATAGTTTACACGTTAGCATGGCAGATGAGAGTGTTTGTATAGGATCACATGTTTTAAGTGATAGTTATTTAAATATGGAGAGAATTATAAGTGCTGCAATTACAACAGGAGCAGATGCTATTCATCCAGGCTATGGATTTTTAAGTGAGAATGATGAGTTTGCAAGCCTTTGTGAAAAGTGTGGGATTGAGTTTATTGGACCAAAGAGTGAAACTATTACTTTAATGGGAAATAAAGCTAATGCGCGTGAGGCTGCAATCAAATCTGGAGTGCCTGTTGTTCTTGGTAGTGCTGGAATTATAAATGATTTCAATCATTTACAAGAAGAGGTAAAAAAAATAGGATATCCTATCTTAATAAAAGCTACTCATGGTGGTGGTGGACGAGGAATGAGAATTGTTCATTCTGAAGAAAATTTAGAACAATCTTTTAATACATGTGTTAGTGAAGCTACCAGTGCTTTTGGTAATGGTGATGTTTATGTAGAACAGTTTGTTCTAAATCCAAAACATATTGAGGTTCAAATTTTAGCAGATAAATATGGAAATGTTATTACTGTTGGTGAACGTGATTGTAGTATGCAAAGGCGTAATCAAAAAGTTGTAGAAGAAACGCCATGTAAAACATTAAGTGATAAAACAAGAGAAAGATTATTTTCTGTAAGTGCCAATTTAGCTAAGGAAATAGGTTATGTTGGTGCTGGAACAATTGAATATATTATGGATGAAAATGAAAACTTCTATTTTATTGAAATGAATACAAGAATTCAGGTAGAACACCCAATTAGCGAAGAGGTATCTGGTCTTGATTTGGTTGCTTGGCAAGTATTAATTGCTGCTGGGCAAGAACTAAATATTACACAAGAAAATGTTGAACTTTCTAATCATTCAATAGAATGCCGTGTTACATGTGAAGATATTACAAGAAATTTTATGCCAGTACCTGATACAATTAAATATTTACATATTCCAGGTGGAAATGGTATAAGAATTGATACATTTGTATATCAAGGATATACAGTTAGCAAGTACTATGATAGTATGATTTTAAAAATTATTGCAACAGGTAAAACAAGAGAAGAATCAATCAATCGTATGAAGCAAGCTTTGTGCGAGCTTGTTATTGAGCCTTTACCGACAAATGTAGAATTTTTATATAAGATTCTTGAAAATGATACTTTTGTAGATGGGACATATCACACAAAGACCTTAGAGGAGTTAATGAATAATGGCTAAATTAAGCGCAAAAAATATTATTAACAATCAAATAAGAACTATGAGAAAAAATTCTATTTCTCGTCGTGAATCTAAACATAAAAGACCAGAAATTCCAACTGGGCTTTATGAGCTTTGTCCAAATTGTAAAGAAACAGTGACTACAGAAAAAGTAAGAGAAAATTTATTTAGATGTCCAAAGTGTAATCACAACTTTAGGCTTAGAGCATATGAGCGTCTTGATATGTTAATTGATAAATATTCTTTCAGAGAATTTTCAATTAAAAGTAAACTTACTAACCCATTAAATTATGAAGGATATGAAGAAAAGATAAAAAAGCTTCAAGAATCTACTAAAATGGATGAAGCAGTAATCACTGGTTATGCTAAAATAGGTGGTTATTCTCTTGTAATTGCAGTTATGGATTCTTATTTTTTGATGGGAAGTATGGGGAATGTTGTTGGTGAAAAGATTACTAAGGCAATTGAAAAGTCAACAGCTATGGATTTACCATTGATAATTGTATGTACAAGCGGGGGTGCTAGAATGCAAGAGGGAATTGTTAGTTTAATGCAAATGGCTAAAACTAGTGCAGCACTCTCAAAACATAATAGCAAAGGCTTACTGTATATTAGTGTGTTAACAGATCCAACTACTGGAGGAGTTACTGCATCTTTTGCAAGTTTGGGAGATATTATAATTGCAGAAAATAATGCTTTGATAGGTTTTGCAGGTCCTAGAGTAATTGAGCAGACAATAAAGCAGAAGTTACCAGAAGGTTTCCAACGTGCTGAGTTTATGAAAGAGCATGGTTTTGTAGATATTGTTGTTGAGCGCCCTGAAATGAGAAATACGCTTTATAAGTTATTGAAAGTGCATGGTGGTTAATATGAATTTAGATAAAGAGCTTAAAATTAAGGAAATAAAAAATGAAATTCAAAAATTATATTTAATGAATGATAAATTGCCTGAAGAAAAAGATAAAATTATTCAGTTATATGATTTACTTCATAGTATTGATGATTCTAGTACTAAGCTTACTGCATGGGATAAAATTCAAATAGCAAGAATTAAAAATAGACCAACTGCAAGAAAGTACATTGAAAATATTTTTGATGATTTTATAGAACTTTCTGGTGATAGACTTTATCGTGATGATAAAAGTATTATTGGGGGAATTGCAACATTGAATGGTAATGGTGTTACTGTCGTTGCTCAAGAAAAAGGTGTAGGAACTGAAGGAAAGATTCATCATAATTTTGGAATGCCTCACCCTGAAGGATATCGCAAGGCACTTCGTCTTATTAAGCAAGCAGAAAAATTTAATCGCCCAGTAATGCTTTTTGTAGATACTCCTGGTGCGTTTCCAGGTATTGAAGCAGAGGAGCGAGGACAAGGTGAAGCAATTGCAAGAAATCTTATGGAGTTAAGTTCTATTTCTGTTCCTATTATTACAGTTATTCTAGGTGAAGGAGGTAGTGGAGGTGCGCTTGGTATGGCAGTTGCTGATTACATATATATTCTTGAATATGCAGTGTATTCAGTACTTTCTCCAGAAGGTTTTGCTTCTATTCTCTGGAAAGATGCTAGTAAGGCACAGCTTGCAAGTGAAAAGATGAAACTTACTTCAGCTGATTTAATGGAACTTGGTATTGTTGATGAAATAATTTTTGAACCAACAGGTGGAGTACAAAATAATGAAGAAATGGTTTTTTCAGATATGAAATTAATTTTGGTTAAGAAAATGGAAGAATTGGTAAAGGTTTCAAAAAGATCTTTACTTGCAAATCGATATAAACGTTTTAGAAATTACTAGGAGGTGATTTTATGTTTAATGTAAGAATAAATAGTGTTGGTCATTATGCACCTAGTAATATTGTTAGTAATAGTGATTTAGAAAAAATTGTTGACACAGATGATAATTGGATATACACTAGAACAGGAATAAAAAATAGGAGAATTTCACTTGGTGAAAATACAACAGATTTAGCATATAATGCAGCTAAAGAGTTGGATTTAGAAGGTGTTGATTTAGTTATCTTTGCATCTTTTACTCCAGATAAGTTAGCTCCACATTCTGCAGCAATTTTAAAGAAAAAATTAGGAATTGATGCGGGTACGTGTTTTGATTTAAATGCAGGTTGTAGTGGATTTATATATGGGTTAAAAGTAGCTATTTCCATGCTTCAAACAGGTCTTCATAAAAAGGCTCTTGTTGTAGGAAGTGAAGTTATTAGTAAAGTATTGGATTGGAATGATCGTGGGACGTGCGTATTATTTGGTGATGGAGCAGGAGCAATGGTTTTAGAATCATCAGCAAAGCCGAGTTTCTATAGTATTTATACTAATTCAATTGATGATACAGATAATAGTTTACATGTTGGAGGAGTTGAAAATTCCAACTTTATTGTAAAGGGAGATGAAAGTAATCAGGTTGTTAAAATGGATGGAACTAAAGTATTTAAGTTTGCTACTGGAGCAGTCGCAGATGGAATAGAGAAAGCTTTAGAACAAAGTGGTTTAACACTTGATGATATCTCATATATAGTACCTCATCAAGCAAATGAGCGTATTATTAAAAACGTGAGTAAGGGAAAAAATATCCCTCTCAATAAATTTTATTTAAACATTGATTCTTATGGAAACACATCAAGTGCTTCAATTCCAATAGCTTTTAGTGAGGCGGTTGAAAAAGGAGTAATTAAACGAGGAGATAAAGTTCTCTTTGTTGGGTTTGGTGCAGGACTTACATGGGGATCGACAATCTTTGAATTCTAGGAGGAAAAATTATGGCAAATGTTTTAGAGAAAGTTACAGAAATTTTAGTAGATGAGTTAGGTTGCGATGCAACGGATGTTAAGTTAGAAGCTAACATTATTGAAGACTTAGATGCAGATTCTTTAAGTGTTATGGAAGTTATTATGAATCTTGAAGAAGAGTATGATATTGAAGTTGAAGAAGATGCAATCAAAACTTTAAAAACAGTTGGTGATGTTGTAACGTTTATTGAAGGAAAGTTATAATATGAGTAAAATTGCTTTTGTTTTTTCAGGACAAGGTTCACAATATGTAGGAATGGGAAGAGAATTATACGATAATTATGAATGTGCTAAGAAAATTTTTAGCAGTCTTGATAATTCTATTTCCAATCTATGTTTTAATGGTCCAATTGAAAGCTTAAGCAAAACTGTTAATACACAACCAGCAATACTAGCACATAGTATTGCTAGTTGTTTAGTTTTGCAAGAGCATGGTATAAAACCTGATGCAGTCCTTGGCTTTTCTCTAGGAGAGTACAGTGCTTTGGTTGCAGCTGGAGCTATAAGTTTTGAAGATTGTTTGAAGTTAGTTACAAAAAGAGCACAGTTAATGGATAGAGCAGTTGCAGATGTTGATAGTGGAATGTATGCAATTGTAGGACTTTCATATGAGGCTGTTAAAGATATTATTGGTGAAGGTGTAGAAGTTTGTAATTATAATACTAAGAAACAAATTGTAATTGGAGGATTATCTTCAGATTTAATTTCTACATTAGAAAATTTTAGTGAAGATGTAAAAGTTGTAGAGCTTAATGTGAGTGGAGCTTTTCACTCATCACTATTAAATGATGCAAGCAAGTTATTTTTGGAAGAAATAAACAATTATAGTTTTGAAAGTCCAAAAGTACCTATATTATCAAATTATACTGGTACGTATTATGATGAAATAGATACCAAAATTTTAATGAAACAAATGAATAATACAGTTCGATTTTATGACAATGTAAAATGTTTATTAGATGATGGGTATGAGACATTTATAGAACTTGGACCAGGGCGTGTTATATCATCATTTATTAAAACTATAGGCAGAGATTTAGGAGTTAAGCCTTTAGTTTTAAATGTTGAAGATATGAAGTCGTTAGAAAAAACATTGAAAAAAATGGAGGTATAAATATGGTTGAAGGTAAAGTAAGTATTGTTACTGGTGCGGCAACTGGAATTGGAAGAAGTGTTGCATATACTCTTGCTAGTAATGGAAGTGATGTAGTTATTAACTATTTCGCAGCTTCACAAGAAGAAGAATGTAAAACTCTTATTACTGAAATTGAAAAGCTAGGTAGAAAAGCAATTATGATAATGGGTGATGTTAGTAAGTATGATGATTGTGAAAAAATTGTTGAAACTACAATCAATAATTTTGGTAAAGTAGATGTTTTAGTTAATAATGCAGGGATTACAAATGATAAATTAGTTAGAAAAATGAGTACTGAAGATTTTAAAAATGTTCTTGACATTAATTTGACTGGGACATTTAATATGATAAAAGTTGTTTATCCATTAATGGCTAAGGCTAGAGCTGGTTCAATTATTAATATGAGTTCAGTTATTGGTAAAATTGGTAATGCAGGACAAGTTAACTATGCTGCTAGTAAAGCAGGAGTGCTTGGAGTTACGAAGTCTATTGCTAAAGAACTAGGTGGAAGAGGTGTTCGATGTAATGCAATTTGTCCTGGGTTTATTGAAACAAAAATGACTGAAGTTCTTACTGATGAAGTAAGGAATTCTATTCTTTCAGTAGTTCCAATGAAAAAGTATGGGAATGTTGAAGATGTTGCCAATGCTGTAGTGTTTTTAGCGAGTGATTATAGTCAATATATAACAGGACAATCTATTAATGTAGATGGCGGAATGGTGATGTAATATGGAAAAAAGAAGAGTAGTAGTTACAGGACTTGGAGGAGTTACTCCAGTGGGAAATGATGTTGAAACTATTTGGAGTAATATTAAAAATGGTATTAGTGGTATTGGAGAAATTACGAAGTTTGATACTACAGATTATAAAGTTAAACTCGCTGCTGAAGTAAAAGATTTTGATCCAGAAAAATATTTAGATTATAAGTCAATTAAACGTTATGATTTATTTTCAATCTATGCAATGTATGCTTCAGCCCAAGCTTATGAAGATAGTGGACTTGGTGAAGATATTGATAAGAATCGTATGGCAACTGTATATGGCTCTGGAATAGGTGGTTTAAAGACTATTGAAGATAATATTGTAAAAGTTCATGAAAAGGGCGTTAAAAGACTTTCTCCATTGTTTATTCCAACATCAATTTCAAATATGGCTGCAGGAAATATTGCTATTATGCTTGGTGCTAAGGGAAGTTGTACAGCAACTACAACAGCATGTGCTGCTGGAACTCATGCTGTAATCGATGGGTTTAGAGTTATTGTTGATAACCGTGCTGATATTGCTATTGTAGGAGGAAGTGAGGCTCCAATTACTCCGTGTGGAATAGGTGGTTTTATGAATATGACTGCACTTTCAACTTCAACTGATCCAAGTCGTGCGAGTATTCCATTTGATAAAGAGCGAGACGGTTTTGTTGCTGGTGAAGGGGCGGTTACACTAATTTTAGAAGAACTTGAGCATGCTAAAGCACGTGGTGCGAAAATTTATGCTGAAGTTATTGGTTACGGTTCTACATGTGATGCTTTTCACATTACTTCTCCTGATTTTAAAGGAGGAGCAAGATGTATGGATGAGGCGATTACTACAAGTGGACTTTCTGCTGTAGATATTGATTATATTAATGCACATGGAACTTCAACTGGACCTAACGATTTAAATGAAACACTTGCAATTAAAGAAGTATTTGGTGATGATACTAAGGTACTTGTTAGTAGTACAAAATCAATGACAGGGCATTTACTAGGTGGAGCAGGAGCAATAGAGGCTCTAATATGCGTTAAAGCTTTGCAAGATCAAGTAGCGCCTCCAACTATAAACTATAAAGTTGCAGATGAAGAACTTGACTTAGATTATGTTGCAAATAGCGCTCGTGATACTAAACTTGAATATGTTATGAGTAATTCACTAGGTTTTGGTGGACATAATGCATCAGTAATATTAAAGAGGTGGAATAATGAGTAAGTTAAATGTTGAACAAATAAAAGAGATTATTCCTCATCGTCATGAAATGTTATTAATTAATGAAGTTGAAATAGTTTCTGATACTGTAGCAAAGGGTAAAGTTATTTTAGATGAGTCTTGCTGGTTTTTTAAAGGACATTTTCCTGACAACCCAGTTATGCCTGGAGTTTTACAAGTTGAAGCTGCAGCACAAATAGGTGCTACTGCATTACTTTCTAAAGAAGAAAATCGTGGGAAAACAGGGTATTTTACTGGAATTGATAAAGTTAAATTTAGAAAGATGATGCTTCCTGGAGATGAACTTCATATCACAGTTACATTTATAAAAATGAAAATGGGTATCGGTAAGGGTGAAGTAGAAGCTGTTAACAAAAATGGAGATAGAGTATTCAATGCTTTAATTACTTTTACTGTTATGTAACATCACAGATTATTGTGATGTTTTTTTATAAATAGGCAAACTATTAATTTATAGGGCTTAACTTGAATTGTTGATACTAATTTGTTATAATACAATAGTATCTAATTTTGAATACAAATAAAAATAATTGTTTTTTAGTTATATAATATATTTAGGAGAATAATATGAAAAATTTATTTTCTCGAAAAGAGATGACTAGTTTAAATGTAAAAGCAATAAAAAAATGTGGAGTAACACCGGAAGATATTGCAGAAATTGCATATAACCAGCAAAAAAAATATAATATGGATATAAAATTTGAAACATGTCTAGAGAGTGTGTATAAAGTTTTGTCACTTAGAGACATTTTTCATATTGTACAGGTTGGTCTTGAACTTGACCGATTAGCAAATGAAAATAAATTATCAGAGCCAGCACAATCAATTATTAAAAGTGATTTGGGAGTTTTTGGGTTAGATGAAGTATTTGGTATAGCTATTGCTGGGATATATGGTGTAATTGGTGAAACAAATTTTGGGGATATTGATGTTAACAAGCCAGGTATTATTAGAGAAATAGATGATCGAGGTGGAGAAAAGTGCTCAACATTTTTAGATGATATTGTTGGTGCTATAGCAGCAGCAGCAAGCACACGAGTTGCACAAATAGTCTCAGAAGATAATGCTACAAGAGATGTTAATGAGACTGATACATTTACTATTTTTGATTTTGAGGAAATAATCTAAAGGAGAGAAGTTATGTCAGAAGGTTTAATTATAGTTTGGGATATTCTTAGAATTATTCTAGATTTATCAATTGTATCTGTGGGGGTATATCTACTATTAAGATTAATAAAAAATAATGCAAGAATGATGCTTTTATTTAAGGGAATTATTGTTGTTTTGCTATTACAAAAAGTATCAGAGTGGTTACAGTTAACTACTATAGAATATATTCTTAGTTATGTTTTAGCTAATGGATTTATTATAGTAGTAATTATATTTCATCCTGAAATCCGTTCAGCGTTGGAACAACTTGGAAGAAATAAGTTATTTTTTGGTAAGCATAAAGAGCTTAGTTTGAGTGATAGAGATAAAGTTGTAAAAGTTCTTAAAACAACTGTTAATCAATTATCTAGTAAAAAAATTGGGGCTATTATTACACTTGAACAAAATGAAAGTTTGTATGAATTTATTTCAAAAGGACATCATTTATTTTCTGATTTAACTGCTGAAATTTTATATTCAATATTTATAACAGACTCACCATTACACGATGGAGCTGTTATAATTCAAGGGAATAAGATTGCATGTGCAAAAGCATATTTTCCTATAACTCATAATCCACTTGTTGGAGAGAGTTTCGGTACAAGACATAGAGCAAGTATTGGAATTAGTGAAATTAGTGATTGTATTACTATTGTTGTAAGTGAAGAGACAGGAACTATTTCAGTTACACATCGAGGTGTAATATTCTATGACTTGACTTTAAATGAAATGGAAGAAAAGTTGAGAGAATTATATTTAGAGGGTGAAGTTGAAAATGAATATGTTGAGGAAGAAGAAGATGAAAATTTAGTAAGTATACATGAAGAAGAGTATAATCCTGAATATTCAAAAGAAGAAAATAATTTAAGCGATGAGGAAGTTTCAAAAGATGACTTAGGAAATGAAGTATTAAATTCAGTTTCATCTTCAGATAGTTTCGATGAATTAATGGATGCTTATTTTGGTAAGAAAGGAGCAGATAATAATGAAGAATAAATCTAATATTCAACCAAATAAATTAAGAAGAAAAGAAAGGTTTAATTTCTTTACAAGAATTTTTAGATCTATTGGGGGGCTAATTGATTTATTATTTTCAAAAAATATTATGTTGATAATTATTTCTATTATTACTGCTAGTGTTTTATACATATATGTAATAGATTTACCAAGCCAGCTTGAATTAAAAAACCTTGAAACAAGAACTTTAGAGGATGTAGAAATTGAAATTGTAAATAATGATAAGGCAAAAGTTATTGAAGTTTATGATCAAAATAATAAACAACTAAGCAGTGAGATAATTTATGCAGACCTTATTATAAAAGGTCCACGTAACGAAGTTTTAAAGATGGTTAATAATAAAGATAACAAATTCTTTATTGATACTACCAATGTAAAAGATGGAGAATCTAAAGATATGCAAGTATCTGTGGAAAATATATCAGAAAATATTGTCGTTAGTTCTTCGCCTTCCACTTTTAGAATCGATGCGTATAAAAGAGTTGTAAGAGATGATTTAAGCCTGGAAGTTCAACCTGTAAATGTTGATAAAATGGGTAGTAATTTAACTGTTGAAAGTATTACTTTACCAGGTGAAGCTCAGATTAGTGGGAGTAGCGAAAAAGTTGAAAGTGTTGCGTCGTTGAAAGCACTTGTAAATGTTGAAAGTATTACATCACCAGGGACAGTTGAGTTGGGAGAAGACTCAGTAATATATCGTGCATATGATGTTATGGGAGAAACTGTAAATGTTGATGTAGCTGTAAAAGAAAAAGGAGCTACTGTTGTTGTTGACGATTATGGAAAGCAAGTTCCGATAAAAGTTGACTTTACAGGTAGCTTGCCAGATGGACAAAGCGTCGGGCAATATGAATTAAGTACAGAGGAAGTATATATATATGGAGATAAGGATAAGTTATCTTCAATTAACGAGGTTAATGTAGAAGTAAATTTAGCTGATATAAAGACAAATAATTCTATAACTCTAACCATACCTAAAGCA
Source organism: Bacilli bacterium (assembly GCA_047973085.1). Classification (GTDB taxonomy): domain Bacteria; phylum Bacillota_I; class Bacilli_A; order JBKEDG01; family JBKEDG01; genus JBKEDG01. Next base: position 12,407 of record JBKEBI010000017.1, read on the forward strand.
GAAGGAGTTATTTCTCTTTCAGAGACTAAGGTTACGGTTAAATTAAGTTATGAAAAGACAACTACAAAAACGATTCAATCAGTTCCAGTCCAAGCAATTAATTCACCATCTGGATATAATGTCCAATCTCCTGATGGAGAATTGTTATTAGATGTTGAATTAACTGGTGCAGCGTCTGTTTTAGAACAGATTAGTGTAGAAGATATTTTACTAGAAGTTGATCTTACAGATTTATCAGAAGGTAGACATTCAGTTAAAGTAGACGTTAATGGATTAGATAGTAGAGTTGGTTTCACACTTAGTAAGGAAAAAGTAGTGGTGGAATTAACAAAATCATAGAGGTGGAAAAATGAAATATTTTGGAACAGATGGAATTAGAGGAGTCGCAAATGAATTTTTGACTCCAGAGGTTGCATTTAAATTAGGACGTGTTATTGGAGAAACTATAGATAATAAAAAAAAGATTATTATTGGAAAGGATTCAAGAATATCATGTGACATGTTAGAAGCTGCTGTTATGGTAGGGATAACTGCATCAGGCGGGGATGTTTATAAAGTAGGTGTAATTCCTACGCCAGCAGTAAACTACTTAGTAAAAAAATATAATGCAGATTTTGGAATTATTATATCTGCAAGTCACAATCCAGTTATTGATAATGGAATAAAAATTGTAGATAGTAATGGATATAAAATTTCATCAACTCTGGAAAATAAAATAGAAGAATTTATAAATGATGAAATTGATGTAAGCCGTGCAACAGCAGGAAGAATCGGAAGAATATATGATCTTAAGCAAGGTAGAGAAGATTATATTGAATATTTAAATAATAGTGTTAATGTTGATAGTGTTGATTTTAAGGTCGTTATTGATTGTGCTAATGGTGCAGCAAGTGCCATTGCATCAGAAATTTTCACTGATTTTGTTGAGAATTTGACATTAATAAATTATGAACCAAATGGCTTAAATATAAATGATCGTTGTGGGTCAACAGATACAAGAGAATTAGCAGAGGTTGTTGTAGATCAAAAAGCTAACTTTGGAATTGCTTTTGATGGAGATGCAGATCGAATAATTCTTGTTGATAACGAAGGCGAAATAATTGATGGAGATTATATTATTTACATCTTGGTAATGAAGTATTTAGAAAAAGAAAAGCTTAATAATAATAAAATTGCTTTAACAACAATGTCAAATTTGGGAGTAATCAATAAATTAAAAAATGATTTAGGTGTTGAGGTTATTACAACAGATGTTGGAGATAAATATGTAGCATCTGCGCTTGAAGAACATGATTTAGTAATTGGTGGAGAGACAAGTGGACATATCATTTTAAGAGATATTGCTTCTGGTGGTGATGGTATTCTTGTAGCTCTTCAAGTTCTTGAATATTTGGAAGAAAGTGGATTAAATCTGTCAAATGTTGTAAAATCAATTGAAAAGTATCCGAGTGCTTTATGTAATGTGAAGGTGTTAGATAAAGACTATTCACTAAATCATAGAACGGTTTTAGAAGAAATTAGACGTGTAGAAAATATCTTAGAAGATACAGGTAGAGTTCTTGTAAGAGCGAGTGGAACAGAACAGTTAATTAGAGTTTTAGTTGAGTGTGAAGATGAACAAAGTTGTAATGAATTTTGCCAATCAATAGCTGACACAATTAAAGAACTAAACGGAAAGGACATTTAATATGTGTGGAATTGTAGGATATATAGGATATGACTCCTCAAAAGAAATTATTTTAAATGGGTTGCAAAAATTAGAATATCGTGGGTATGATTCTGCAGGTATTGCTCTGTTTGAAGATAATAATGTTGAAATTATTAAAAGTGTTGGAAGGATTGCTAATTTAGAAGAGCAATTAAGTAATCAAACTCATACTTTTGGAATTGGTCATACTAGATGGGCAACACATGGCGTTCCAAATAAAAGCAATTCACATCCTCATCATAGTCAAAGTAAGCTTATTACTTTAGTTCATAATGGAGTGATTGAAAATTATAAGGAATTAAAAGATGAATATTTAAAAGATTATACTTTTTATAGTCAAACTGATACAGAAGTATTATCAAATTTAATTGAAAAGTTTGTTTTAGATGGAATGAGTATGGAAGAAGCACTACAGAAACTGATTGAAGTTGTTGATGGTAGTTATGCTTTAGCAATTATCAATAAAGATATTAATGATAAGATGTTTGTAGCTAAAAATAAAAGTCCAATTTTAGTAGGAATTGGTGAAGGATTCAATATGCTTGGCTCTGATGCATTAGCAATGAATATGAAGACTTCTAATGTACTAGAAATTAATGATAAAGAATTTGGTGTTTTAACAAGAAATAATGTTTGTTTGTACGATGCAAATGGTTTGGAAATTTCTAGAGATTCATTTAGAATTTCTATCGATGCATCTGAGAGTGAAAAAGGAATTTTTGATCACTATATGTTGAAAGAAATTTATGATCAATCAACAGTAATTAGAAAAATAATAAGTGAATATTTACCTAATGGAGATGTAAATATTGATAGAGATATTTTGAAAATGTTTGAAGACAGTAATGTGATTAGAATTATAGCAGCGGGAACTTCATATTATTCTGGATTAGTAAGTCAATCACTACTTGAAAGATTTATTGGAAAGCCAGTTCTAGTTCATGTTGCAAGTGAGTTTGCATATGATACGCCTATAGTAAATGAAAATGATTTGTGTGTGTTTATTTCACAAAGTGGAGAAACTGCAGATTTGCGTTCAGCACTTGTTAAAGTAAAAGAATTAGGGCTTAAAACATTTACAATTACTAATGTTGAAGGATCGACACTTTCTCGCGAAGCTGATTGTAGCATGTTACTTCATGCAGGGCGTGAAATTGCTGTTGCTTCTACAAAAGCGTTTACTGCACAACTTTCAGTGCTTGCTATTTTAGGATATAGTTTAAGTGATAAAAAATATGATTTATATACTGAGCTAAGTAAGGCTGCTTCAATTATTGAAAACGTTATTGAAGGAAGAGAGGTAGTCTCAGAAATTGTAAAGAAAAATTTATTAAATACAGAGCATTGCTTTGTGCTAGGTCGTGGAGTAGATTATAAGGCTTCTCTTGAAGGAGCTTTAAAATTAAAAGAAATTTCATATATTCATACAGAGGGAATGAGCTCTGGAGAATTAAAGCATGGAACAATTGCTTTGATTGAGGAAGGAACTCCAACAATATTTTTAATTACACAAGGTAATATTGCTTTAAATACTAGAAGTAATATTATGGAAGTTGAGGCAAGAGGCGCAAATGTAATTACTATAGTAAATGGTAAGTATGCTAGTGAAAGTGATGATTTAGTATTTGATGAAATTAGTGATGAACTTGCTCCAATGATTGGGGTTGTTTATATGCAGCTTATTTCATACTACACAGCACTTTATTTAGAAAAAGATATTGATATGCCACGTAATTTGGCAAAATCTGTTACAGTTGAATAAAAAAAGGAGGTAATGAAAATTCATTACTTCCTTTTAATACTGTCTATAAAGTCCGATTAGTTTACCTAAAACTTGAACATCTTTTACTATAATAGGTTCTAGTTCATCATTTTCTGGCTGTAGCCTGTAATGATTTGCTTCTTTATAAAATGTTTTTAATGTCACTTCAAAGTCAGGAGTCATTGCAACAACATGATCTCCATTACGAACATTTGAAGTTTTTTCAATAATTGCAACATCTCCATCAAATACTCCGATGTTAATCATACTATCTCCTTTAACATTTAAAGTAAAAACTTGTGAATTACTAGGTACCAGGTAACTTGGCAAATCAATAAATTCATCTGGTGTTTCAATCGCTTCAATTGGATTACCTGCTGTAATCATTCCTAGGTTTGGTACACTTACAATATTATTAGAAATATAATTAATATTTTCAATTTGATCTTCAACAAGTTCTATTGCTCTGTTTTTTGAAGTGTTAATTTTTATATATCCTTTATTTTGCAAATTTTTTAAATGAGCATGCACAGTAGCTGTTGAAGATAAGTTAACACCTTCAGCAATTTCTCTGATACTTGGAGGATATGAGTTTGATTTTATAAAATTTTTAATATATTCATAAATAATTTGTTGTTTACTAGTTAATTTTTCCATTATTTTCATCTCCTTAATAATATTATACATCAAAAAAATAAAAAAATCAAACAAATGTTCGCAAAACGCTTGAAACGAACATTTGTTTGTGTTAATATATATGTGAGGTGATAATTATGAAACTAAAAAAATTAAAGAAACAAGAATTTGCATATAGTGGAATACTAACTTTGATGATTATATCTAGTTTATGCATTATGATCTTTCAGGATTTAAGATTAACAGGTACAACGATGGATGATTATAAAAATGAAAATAAAAGTCTTTTATCGGAAACATATTTACAAAAATAATTATAAAAATCTTCTATTTATGCTATAATAATATAGGTAGGAGGTTTTTTTATGACTATAAGTGAAAAGAGTATTAATACGTTGAGAGCGTTAGGTTTATCAATGATAGATGAGGCAAATAGTGGGCATCCAGGAATTGTACTTGGAGCAGCTCCAATTATATACACTTTATATACTAAACATATGCATGCCAATGTAGATGATTTAGTTTGGACTAATAGAGATAGATTTGTTATGGCTGCTGGTCATGGATCTGCATTATATTATGCGATGCTGCATTTAGTGGGATATGATTTATCACTAGAAGATTTAAAGAATTTTAGACAATACAAATCAAAAACACCAGGACATCCTGAATATTTACATACCGCAGGTGTTGATGCAACGAGTGGTCCGCTGGGTCAAGGAATTGCAATGGGTGTTGGTATGGCAATAGCTGAAGAGTTTTTAAGAGCTAAAAATAGAATTGTTCATCATCATACATTTGTTTTATGTGGTGATGGAGATTTACAAGAAGGTGTCACTCAAGAGGCAATGTCTTTTGCAGGTGCACAACAACTATCTAATTTAATTGTTTTATATGATTCAAATGATATTCAATTAGATACGGAAGTAGCAACTGTAAACATTGAAGATGTAAAAATGAAATATGAAGCTATGGGATGGCATTACATTTTAGTTGAAGATGGAAATGATATTGAAAGTATAGATAAGGCTATTATAAATGCAAAGAATGAAAATTCAAAACCTAGTATTATACAAGTAAAAACAAAGATTGGATATATGTCTAAACTAGAAGGAACTTGTGCTGCTCATGGTGCTCCTTTTGGAATAGAGGAATCAAAACGTACAATGAAATCACTAGGTTATAGTTTGAATGAGTTTGAGGTTGAAGAAGAAGTTTACTTACATTTTAAAGATACATTTAGAGAACGTGGAATCAATAAATATGTTATGTGGAATGACTCTCTTGAAGAACTGCGTGCAGATGATTTTGATTCATACGAAGAGTTAATGAGCTTAATTACTCATGACTTTAATTGTGATTTTGAATCGATATATAATAAGTTTAAAGATTATGATAAAGCCGCTACAAGAGTTTTAGGTGGAAAAGTCCTTACAGAGATTAGCAATAGTATGTCTAACATTATTGCTGGTAGTGCAGATCTTAGTGGAAGCACAAAGGTAGTAGGAAACGATGGGGATTTTTGTGTGAAAAATCGATCAGGAAGAAACTTGAAATTTGGTGTAAGAGAGCATGCGATGGCAGCTATTGCAAATGGTATAGTACTACATAGTGGTTTTGATGCAGTTGTATCTGGATTCTTTGTGTTTAGTGATTATTCGAAGCCAGCTATTAGAATGGCAGCGCTAATGAACATTCCAACAATTTTTACATTTACACATGATAGTGTAGCTGTAGGTGAAGATGGGCCAACGCATGAACCTATAGAGCAACTTGTAATGCTTAGAAGTACGCCAAATATTGATGTGTTTAGGCCTGCTGATTTAAAGGAAGTAATTGCTAGTTATAAAGTAGCTTTAAATAAACAGAATCCAACAGCAATCATTTTATCTAGGCAAGATTTAGTTAATTTGGATAATTATACAAGCTATACTAATACTGAAAAAGGAGCATATTTAGTTAAATCTTTTGAAGAATATGATGGAATAATTATTGCAAGTGGTTCTGAACTTGCTTTAGCAATAGAAGTGAGTGATAAGCTTGAAGAGCATAATATTAAATATAATGTTGTAAGTATGGTTTGTATGGAAATTTTTAATTCGCAACCTACTGAGTATATTGAAAGTATTTTCCCACCTGCTTGCAGAAGAAGAGTTTCAATTGAAATGTCATCTGCGTATAGTTATCACCAATATGTTGGTTTAGACGGACTAATTTTTTCAATTGATACATTTGGAATAAGTGCTCCAGGTAATGAAGCTATTGAGCATTTTGGTTTTGATAAGGAAAACATTTTGTATGAAATAATGAGATTAAGTAATAGAAAGGATAGTGAATAATATGACTTTAACAGCATATATCTTAATTGCAGTAGCGCTAATTGTAGGACTAATAATAGGATTCTTTGTTGCAAGAAGACTTTTTGAAAAACAATTAAAAGATAATCCGCCTATTAATGAAGAGATGATAAAAGCAATGCTTAGACAAATGGGTCGTCCTGCTTCACAAAAGCATGTAAATCAGATTATGAAGTCAATGAATCAGTACAAATAATTTGTATTGATTATTGGAGGTTATTATGCAAGAAATTATTACGATTATAATTGGAGGAATTTTAGCTGGTGTTGTAACAGGCTTAGTAGGAGCTAGTGCTGCAGTTGTTATTACTCCATTGTTTGTTACAGCTTTAGGTATGGATGCATATACTGCAATTTCTATTGCACTTGCTACTGATGTATTTGCTTCAAGTATCAGTGCAGTAACATATGCAAAGAATGGACTGATAAGAGTTAAATCTGCTCTACCTATGGTAGTGTTTGCTTCTCTTGGTAGTGTAGTTGGAAGCTACTTAGCAAGTTTTGCAGAGGGATCTACTCTTTCTTCAATAAGTGTAATTGTAACCCTTGTTATCGGGATCAGATTTTTATGGACTGCGGAAAATCCGCCAAAAGAGACTGAGGGTGGCGAAGCAAGCAAGAATGAGTTTTTGATAAAGTGTGTTCTTGGGCTAATCATTGGAGTTATTTGTGGTTATATTGGTGCAGGTGGAGGAATGATTATTTTAGCTATTTTGATGATAGTGTTAAAGTATGACATGAAAGAAGCTGTGGGAACTAGTGTATTTATTATGACGTTTACTGCTTTATCTGGAGCGGTTTCACACTTTCCACATATGGACTTTATACCAATTAAAGCAATTTTACTTAGTGGAACATTTTCAATTATTGGTGCTTATTTTGCAGCAAAGTTTGTAGCAAAAGCCAGTCTTCCTTTGTCAAAAAAGGTTGCTGGAGTGTTACTGATAATAATTTATGCGATTACATCTTAAGCATTAGATTATCTAATGCTTTTCTAATGGAGGAAATTTTATGATGATTTCTATTATTTTATCAATTTCATTAGCAATGGATGCTTTTGCCACTGCAGTAAGTTTAGGACTATCTTCAACTGTAAGAAAGCAAAAAGATAAGCTTAAAGTTGCATTGTTTTTTGGTTTTTTCCAGTTTATAATGCCAGCAATTTCAGTGCTTTTAATATTACCTTTTACAGAAAAATACCAATTTTATATAAACGCATTTGGTACAATATGTTTGCTAATTTTGGGTGGAAAAATGATATATGAGTCTTTTCAACCACAGCCCAATTTATGTGATAAAACAGTTTGTGATGATATGTGTATAAAAAATGTTTGTATGAGAACTGGTAAAAGTAAAAACTTAAGTAATAAAAAATTACTGCAATATTCTATAGCAACAAGTATAGATGCACTAGTGGCAGGTCTTGTGATAAGTACACTTGAACTAAACTTTATCCTAACAATTACTTTAATAGGAGTTATAACTTTTATTTTGTCATATATTGGAGTTAATTTTAGTCGCTTTGTAAAAGTTAATATGGAAAAAAGATTTGAGCTAATTGGTGGAGTGATTTTAGTGTTACTTGCAATAAAATCAATTATATAGGTATTTATGTAATTATGTTTTATTTGTAGGGTTTTTATGGTAAAATAATATAGAAAAGAGGTATATATAATGAAGAAAACTTATGAATTAGATTTTTATGGAAAAAAACTTGTTGTTGAACTAGGAGAGATGGCTAAACAGGCTGCAGGAAGTGCATTTATTAGATACGGTGATACTGCAGTTTTAAGTGTTGTTGCCTCTTCAAGTAAACCTGCAACAGTAGACTTTTTTCCATTGATGGTATTGTATCAAGAAAAACTTTATTCAGCTGGTAAAATACCAGGAGGATTTATAAAAAGAGAGGGAAGACCAAGTGAGAATGCAACGCTTACTTCAAGACTGATAGATAGACCGATTAGACCTCTTTTTCCAAAAGGGTTTAAATATGATGTTCAAGTAATTAGTACGGTAATGAGTGTTGATACTGATCATAGTCCAGAAATGGCTGCGATGTTTGGGTCAAGTTTATCATTAATGCTTTCACCATTACCATTCTTAGGGCCTATAGCAGGTGTTGTTGTCGGTCTAGTTGATGGAGAATTTGTTGTTAACCCTACTCCAAAACAATTAGAAGATAGTTTGATTGACTTGACAGTTGCAGGAACAAAAGAAGCAATAAACATGGTAGAAGCAGGAGCAAAAGAAGTAAGTGAAGATGTTATGCTTGATGCAATTATGTTTGGTCATGAAGCAATAAAAAAACTTGTAGCTTTCCAGGAAGAAATTGTTAGTGATATGAATGTTTCAAAAATGGAGTATGAAGTTGAAACATTTGATGAGGAATTTGAAAAAGAAATTACTGATTTAGTGTTAGCCAATGTTGTTAGTGCTTTAGAAGAGTTTGATAAAGAAATCCGTAATGAAAAAATTAGTTTATTAAAGGAAGAAGTGCTAGAAAAGTACGAAGAAGAATTTCATGCTAATATAAAAAAGGTTATTGATGATTTAGTTAAGCAAGAAATGCGTCGCAGAGTATTAGATGACTCAGTTCGCGTTGATGGTAGAGCTCTGGATGAAATTAGAAGTTTAAACTCTCAAATTGATATTTTACCGAGAGTGCACGGTAGTTCACTTTTTACTCGTGGTCAAACACAATGTTTAAGCATTACTACGCTTGGAACGCTTAGAGAGTATCAAATTATTGATGGACTTGGTGTTGAAGATCAAAAGCGTTTCATGCTGCATTATAACTTCCCAGCATTTAGTGTTGGAGAAACTGGAAGATATGGAGCACCAGGAAGACGTGAAATAGGACATGGAGCTCTGGGAGAACGTGCCCTACTTCAAATTCTTCCAAATGAAGAAGATTTTCCATATACAATTCGTGTTGTAAGTGAAATTTTAGAAAGTAATGGTAGTACATCACAGGCAAGTATTTGTGCGGGATGTATGTCACTTATGGCAGCAGGGGTACCAATTAAGGCACCAGTTGCAGGGATTGCGATGGGACTTATTAGTGATGGTACAACTCATCGAGTACTTAGTGATATTCAAGGTTTAGAAGACCACTTAGGGGATATGGATTTTAAGGTTGCTGGAAGTGATAAAGGGATTGTAGCACTTCAAATGGATATTAAGATTATGGGACTTAGTAAGGAAATTTTAAGTGAAGCCTTAGCTCAAGCAAGAAAAGGAAGAATGGAAATTCTTGATAATATGGTTGCTGCGATAAGTACTCCTAAGTCAGAACTTAGTGAATATGCTCCAAAAATCAAGCAAATGATGATTCCAGTTGATAAAATTAAAGATGTTATAGGTCGTGGTGGAGAAGTTATTAGTAAGATTATTGAAGAGTGTGATAATGTGAAAATTGATATTGAAGATGATGGAAGAGTAATTGTATATCATACTGATTATGCTGCGATTGAAAAGGCTATTACAAAGATTGAAAATATTACGAGAAGTGCAGAAGTTAATGAATTCTATGATGTTGAAGTTGTACGTATTGAAAAGTTTGGTGCTTTTGTTAGGCTTTGGGATGGTTGCGACGGAATGGTTCATATATCTCAACTTGCTCATAAGCGTGTTGAAAAAGTTGAAGATGTCGTAAAAATTGGAGATAAGTTTAGAGCTAAAGTCATAAAAATTGATGATCGTGGGCGCATAGATTTAAGTAAAAAAGCTGCAGATGTTAGCAAAGCTATTGTTGAAGAAAAGTCATAGACTTTTCTTTTCTTGATAAAGGAGGTTTTTATGGATTTTATACATTTAAATATAAAGAGTCATTATTCATTAATGCAAAGTTTACTTACTGTTGATGATTTAGTAAACTTGTCTAAAAAAAATGAATTTAGTGCAGTTGCATTATGTGATATAAATTCAACTTTTGGGCTTAATGAATTGTATTATAAATCTAATGATTTGAAACCTCTTTTAGGTGTAGAGCTGGAATTTTTAAATGATAGCTATATTCTATATGCTAAAAACTATCAAGGACTACAAAATATTTATTATCTTACTACTCTAGTAAATAGAGGTGAATTAACATACGATATATTTTTTGAAAATGTTAGTGATGTAGTATGTATTTTAAATGAAAACAGTAAAGTATATTCACAATTTTTAAAACATCAAGATGTTAGAAACTATTTTGAAAAAGTTTCTACATTTTTTGAAAATATATACTTTATTAGTACATATGAAGAAGTAAGTGTAATTGAGTTTTGCAAAATTTTTAAAATAAAAAAGCTATATGGATATGCAACAGTTTATGAAAAATATAGTGATAAAAAATATTATAACTTGCTTAATTCTATAAAAAAGGGTGAGAACTATATTAGAACTAATGAAGGAAGTAATTGCTACTTTTATTCTAAAGATGAGATTCTTGAGCTAGTGAATGACGAAATTATTTTTAATACATCCGAACTTATTTCTTTATGTAATGTTGTCATTCCAACTGATAAAAAAGTTCCTATATTTGATGAAAGTGTTAATAGTGGAGAGTACTTACTTGCTTTATGTAAAAAAGGCTTATCAAAAAGAATAAATAGTATTAATGATATTTATATAGAAAGATTAAAATATGAATTATCAGTTATAAATAAAATGGGATTTGCTGATTATTTTTTAATTGTGTATGATTATGTAAAATATGCAAAAACTCATAACATTATGGTTGGAGCTGGTAGAGGTAGTGCTGCAGGTAGCCTAGTGGCATATGTGCTTGGAATTACAGATATTGATCCAATTAAATACAATCTACTTTTTGAAAGATTTTTGAATCCAGAAAGAATTTCTTGGCCTGATATTGATGTAGATTTTGAGGATACAAGAAGAGATGAGGTCGTAAAATATGTTGCCAATAAATATGGTTATGAGCATGTAGGTGCAATTGCAACGTTTTCAACATTTGCAAGTAGGCAGGTAATGAGGGACTGTGCAAAAGCATTTGGTAAAAATAGTGTAGATATAAAGTATTTAACAGAACATATTATTCCCACTAATTCACTTAAACAAAATTATAGTGAAAATATTAAATTTAGAAATATTATTGAATCTAATGCAGAAAATGAAAGAATTTATCAATATGCATTAAGACTTGAGGGATTAGTTCGCCATATTAGTGTTCATGCTGCAGGAATTGTCGTTAGTTCTAGTAAGTTAGAAAAAACTATAGGTTGTATTGAAGGTTATGATGTTGCTACAATTGCTTCTTCAATGGATAATCTTGAAAAAATGGGACTAATTAAAATGGATTTTTTAGGACTTAGAAATTTAACACTCTTAAAATCAGTTGTAAATTTAATTAAAAATAATACTAGTACTTATATTAATTTGAATGAAATAGATTTAAATGAAATAGATTTAAATGATAGTAAAGTTTTGCAGTTATTTTGTGATGCTCGTACGCTAGGAATTTTTCAGTTTGAAAGCGAAGGAATGAAAAAATTGCTTCGCAGTTTAAAACCAAAAAAGTTTTTGGATTTAGCTGCTGCTAATGCATTGCATCGACCTGGACCAATGGACAATATTGATGAGTTTGTTGCTAGAGCTCACGGTAAAAAATTTGAATATATACACCCAGATTTAGAAGAAATTTTAAATGATACATATGGAATAATTGTCTATCAAGAACAAATTATGCAAATTGCAAGACATGTTGCAGGATTTTCATATGCTAAAGCAGATATTATGAGAAGTGCAATGAGTAAGAAAAATGAATCTAAACTATTGATGTTGAAAGAAGACTTTATTAAAAGTTCTGTTTCTAATGGTTATGATTTTGAAATAGTAGAGGAAATCTATAATTTAATTTTAAAATTTGCTAACTATGGATTTAACAAAGCGCATGCAGTTAGTTATAGTTATATTGGATATTTACTTGCATATTTAAAAACATACTATTTTAAATATTTTATGTGTGAGCTTTTAAATAATGTTACTACTAATAGCAATAAAGTATTTGAGTATATTAATGAATGTAGATTAAATAATGTTGAGATTGTCGGAGTCGATGTTAATTTAAGTGAGTCAAAATTTTGTATTAAGGATGAAAAAATAATTCTTCCTTTTACATTGGTAAAAGGTATAAATACCAGCCAAAGTGAACAAATTATTGAAGAGAGAAATTGTAGTAATTTTACAAATTTTCATGATTTTGTAACAAGGGTTGCAAAAAATGATATAAAATCTTCTATGATTGAAAATTTAGTATATTGCAATGCATTTGAAACGATTGATAATCATTCTAAAAGTGTGCAAATACAAGCAATAAATGGTATAATAGATATGGTTAGTGT
>JBKEBI010000081.1:0-9389 GCA_047973085.1 Bacilli bacterium
GAAGCATATTGATAAAACTCTGACAGATTCTATTGTGCATGCTAATATTGGACCAAAAGAAACTAAAGCTGGAAGACTTATATTGAAAGTTATGAGAGAACTGGAACTTGCTGTACCTAACTTAACTGTAAAGTATGATGAGGATATTACAAGTGATGAATTTGCAGTTGATTGCGTTAAAACTTCACTTGTAACTGCTAAGCCAAGTTTTGCAAACGATAAAATGTATGCTGCTGACTTTAAATCTGGATATGGGATTGCAAGTTGCTATAATGGATTAATGATAGGTGGAGGTGGTTTCACACTAACTCGTATAAATTTAAATCATTTAGCTGATTTTGCTACTAATAGTAAAGATTTTCTTGAAAATGTTATACCAGAAGCGGTTAGGGAAATGGCTGGATATATTAATGACCGTATTGAATTTATTGCAAATTCAGCATTTTTTAATTCTAATTTTCTAGTGAAAGAGAAATTTGTTGATATTAATAAATTTAGTGGTATGCTTGGAATTATAGGTGTTGCAGAGTGTGTTAATAAACTTTTAGATTTAAAAGAACAAAGCGAACGCTTTGGCTATAGTGAAGTTGCTAATAACTATGCGAAGCTAGTGCTTGATAAAATTAATGAAGAGTTAAAGAAATATCCTAGTAAATATACAACAGCTTTTGATGGGATTAGTGTAATGCATGCCCAAGTTGGAATTGAAACAGATATAGGAACAAGTCCTGGTGCTAGAATACCAGTAGGAGAAGAACCTGAAATATATGATCATATCCTAATGTCTGCTCCTTTTCATGAACATTTTGTTAGCGGGATAGGTGATATTTTTGTTTTTGATCAGACATATTTAAATAATCCAGAAGCAATTTTAAAAATTATTAAAGGGGCATTTAAGAATAATTTACGCTACATTTCAACATATTCACAAATGTGTGATGTTGTTAGAGTTACTGGATATTTAGTAAAAAGATCTGAACTTGAAAAGCTTGACAATAAAAAAGCTGTACTTAATGGTGCAACAATTTTAGGGCAGGGTGCGAGAGATTATGGAAAAGCGCTTGATCGAAAAAGAAGAATGTAGGGGATACATTCATAAGATAATAAAGAGCTCTATTGTAGATGGTCCAGGCAATAGATTAGCGATTTTTATGCAAGGGTGTAATTTTGACTGCTGGTATTGCCATAACCCGGAAACAATTCCAATGAAAGACAATGCTTTAGTGTATACACCTAAATCATTATTTAATGAAGTAGAAAAATATTTTGGGTTCATTGATGGGATTACTTTTAGTGGTGGAGAAGCACTTTTGCAACAAGAATTCATATATCAGTTTTGTAGTATAGTAAAATCAAAATATGATATATCATGTTTTATTGACACCAATGCTAGTGTTGAAATAGACGAAAGATTGTTAAATGTTATTGATTATTTTATGATTGATATAAAAGTTGTAGACAATAATGAACATCTAAATGTTACAAAGTGTAGTAATAAAATAGTATTAAAAAATTTTAAACTTCTTAATGACATAGAAAAATTATATGAAGTTAGAACTGTAATATATCCAGGATATAATCATGAACCTACTATTAAGTATGTTGAAGATAATATAGGTAAGAGTGTAATTTATAAAAAAATTCCATTTCATAGTCATGGAGTAAGAAGGAAATTAGAATAATTTAAATTAATTAAACATTGTTAATTATTAATAAATATGGTATAATATCCGTAGTGGAGGATTACGTATGAAAGAAATAAAAGATTATATTGCAAATAATATAGGAAATAAGTTTTTAATCACTGTTGACGGTGATAAAAAAAGCAGAAAAACTATGAAATGTGTTGTAAAGGAAGTATATTCATCACTATTTGTAGTAGATGTGTTGGACGAAGAACTCAATATTCCAAAAACTTTTACGTATTCAGAGGTACATTGTAAAGAAATAGAAATGGTCAAGATATAGGGATGTCTGTAAACTAGCTTATTCTTTTAACTGCGAGGAGAAAATAGTGGAATTAGTATTAATTAGTGGGGAAGCATGTGTCAAAAAGCTTGTAAAAAATGAAAATATTTATAGAGAACTTACTGCAAATACTATTATAGGAATACCTGAGATTTTAAAAGTTGAAAATGGTATAGTGTACTATAAGTATGTTAATGGAGAAACTTTAGAAAATAGAATAAAGAATTCAAAAAGTATTTCAAAAGAATTTATAAGGTTTTTGATTTTTTCTTGTGCAACTATACTTGAAAATTTGAGAGAAGTTAATATTGTACATAATGACATAACTCCAGAAAACATAGTAATTACTCCCAAAGGAGAAATATACTTAATAGATTTTGAATCTGCTACATTTGGCAATAAGAGCAAATCAGGATTTGAGTTTAATCAAAGCGAATATTCATCGCCAGAGGTTATGGCAAATATACCTACTACATTTCAATCAGACATATATAGTTTGGGACGTATTATCCAGAAACTAGATCTTGATCAAGACTATACGTATGTTACTAATAAATGCATTAAAGAGAACATTTCAGATAGGTATTCTTCTTATATTGCACTGATTCATGAAATTAATAGTGTATTTTCAAAAATAGAAAATACAGAAGAAATTTTTACTTTTAATAATTATTTCAGTAAAAAAATGTTAATTTTGATTGCCATTACTGTTCTACTAGGGGCAATTATTGGTTATTATTTTTCAGGATATTCTCAAAATTCAAACATTATCATGTATATGCTATTTAGTATCTATGGGACTCTTGTTTTTCTTGATTTGTGTGATTATATAAGAGTACTTTTGTTTAAAGGGAATTTTTACAAAAAAATTTTACCTAAAAAGTTTTTAATATCTTTTGCAATGTTTTTTATGACTGTAATAATTAGCTTGTTATTAATGTAGAAAATATTTATAGTGTAAAAATATAGTGTAAAAAGTTATTTTTGTATTGTAAAATATCAAAAAAATGGTATAATTATTTCGGTAGGAGGTTGTTTATGGGTAGAAAAAAAATTAAAAAGAACTTTTCAAACAACACGATAAATAATGATGTTAAACATAATAGTAATCAAGATGATACTTTAAAAAACTTTATTAAGATCTTAGTTGGTGTTTCAGCAATATTAGGTGTGATATTTTTAGTTTTGAATACATTTATGGATGAAGATACTACGGATAGTGAAGCTGTAGATTATACAAATAATTTAGGTTATAGTAAGATACTTGCTCAAGATACTTTTAATAAACCAGAAGATGATTATGTAGTGTTTTTCATAAATGGTGAAGAGGGAAAAGATGAAGTGAACAGTTATTTTGAAGCGCTTTCAACTGGGTCAGTTACAAGAAAAGTATATGTTGTAGATATGGCTGAACAAATTAATTCTTCGTATTTAGTAGATGATAGTGAAGAAGTGGATAAATATGGAGATTTTGCAACTGTAGAATATAATAAAACTCCAGCTAGTGCAGATGATTTAGAAGTTTATAATTTTCCCACAGTTATTCATGTAACAAGTGGTAGTTTGACAGCTTTTTATGAAGGTGATGAATTCTATGAGCCTTTAGGAGTAACTAATCCTAATGCTTCGCAAGGATATCAATAGAAAAGAATTTTTATGAATTCTTTTTTTTATTGAAAAAATATAGTATAATTTAGTAAAGGTGGTGGAATTATGTTGAAAATTCTTGTTTGTGAAGATGATTTACATATTGCAGAGATGATTCATTTTGTTTTAAAAGATAAGTACAATGTAACGGTTGTTAACAACGGTCTTGATGCAATTGATGTTCTTGAAGAAGAAAAATTCCATTTAATCATAACAGATATTGTTATGCCCAATCTAGATGGATATGAATTACTTGATTACTTAAAAGATGTAGGTGATAAAACTCCTACGCTTATTTTGAGTAGCTTAAATTCAGAAACAAATCAAATTGATGGATACAAGTATAATATTGAAGATTACATGGTTAAACCCTTTAATGCAGAATTATTTAAAAATAAAGTTATTACAATTATGGGTAGGTTGTACAATATAGGGAATGATGATGTAGGAGTTGACGAAGAAAATTTAACTGTTACTTACGAATCAGATGTCATTGAATTTACGCCAATAGAATTTAGTGTTTTTTATCATTTATTTATTAATAAAGGTAAGTATTGCAGTAAATATGATATGCTTGATTTATTTTGGAGTGAAGATGCAGGAGACCGTGTAGTAGACTATACGATTAAAAGAATCAGGAAAAAAATGGGTAAATATGCTAATAAGATAGTTACTAAGACTAAAGTTGGATACAAATATGAAGAGAACTAGAAGTTTAAGGTATTCTGTAATATCAGTGTATATACTGTCGCTGATTCTATTTGTAGGGGTAATAATAACTTTTACTATTATTTATCAAAATAGTTATGTAAATGGAAAACTTTCACAAGCTAGATCATTTTTAGCTACAGATGATTTAACTGTTGAAGATGCTATTTATAAATTGACATCAGACGGTTATAGTTTGTATTTTCAAAGTAAAAATGTAGATGCAAGGCAACTTCAAGATGAAGGGTTTTTAAAAGAACCTGTTACTACTGTAGTGTATTCAAAAATAGGTCAATACGGACATATTGTAATAAATGGTAGCATTGAAGCGCATATTGATGATACACTTATAACTGAATTTGCTTCTGATTTATATATTGTAATAATTGCTACAGTTTTGATATATATTGCTGTAACGCTAATTTTTGTACAATATTTTGTTCTCCAAATTGTGAATCCGCTTACTAAAATAAATAATGAACTAAGAAGGATTTCAGAGTTTGATTTTGAAGGAACCAAACTTGAATTTAAAAGCCATGGTGAGATTCAAATGTTAGCACAAAGTGTTGAGAATATTAAGGTTTCCCTAAGGTCATATAATAGAAATAGAACAGCACTAGTTAGTGCACTAGTACATGAGTTGAAGTCACCTGTTGCAACGATTTCATCAGTTATTCAATTAAATAAGATGAAGCACGAAAAGTATGATGATGAAGTAACGGTGCAAATTATTGAGGAGAGTATTGAAACAATTTCTTCTATTACAAAAATGTCGCTTGAAATTTTTGAGAAACAAACAATATATAAAATGATGAGCCAGGATATGATTCCTTTTATAAGTGAGCAATTATCACATGTAAAACCAAAGCTTGATGAGAAAGAATTGAAAGTTGTTATTAATGGAGATTCAACAATTTGGGATGTTGATATTGAAAGTTTTGCACTTATAATGAGTAATTTACTTAATAATATTTGTAATTATTCTAAAAAAGGTAGTGTTGTAGACGTAAAAATTTCAAATGAAACAATCACATTTACAAATGATATAGCTGAAGAATTTACAAGTGGTACAGGTAAAGGATTAAAAATTATCTCTAGTTTGTTAAATGATATGGGAATGGGGCTTGAGTATTTTGAAGATAATGGAAAATACCATTTAATTATTACTAGAAGAATGAAGTAGGTGGGAATATGTTTTTGAATGCATTTAACAGTATGTTAGCATTGTTTGGGTGTATGTTAATTGGATTTATAGGTGCCAGAAAAGGTGTTTTTAAAGAAGAGATGAATGTTGCATTCAACAAGCTCCTTTTGAACGTTACTGTTCCGGCAATGTTTATAAGTGCAATGAATATAGAAATGGAACAAGGAGTTTTAGAGCAAGGCTTTATCTCTTTAATTTCTGGATTTGTATATCACTTTATTTGTGTAATTATAGCTTTCCTTACGATGAAATTATTTAAAATAAAATATAACTATAGAGCAATTTGGTTATTTGCTTTAACATTTGCAAATATAGCTTTCTTGGGATTTCCTTTAATAAAAGATATTTTTGGAGAAGAAATGTTATTTCATACCACATTATTTAATATTTCATTTAATGTCCTAGTATTTTCTCTAGGAGTTTATATGATAAATTATGGCAGTTCTGAAAAGATTAGCTTGAAAAATATTATTTTACAACCAGCATTTATAGGTGTAGGAATAGGTTTGATAATATTTATTTCTCCTTGGAAATTACCTGAGTTTCTAACAAAGATGCTAGAGATGTTTGGTGCTGTTACCCCACCACTTTCAATGTTTGTAGCAGGGTCTACTCTAGCTGCAACATCAGTAATAGGGGCTCTAAAAAATAAAACTATATATTTATTCTCTGTTGTAAAATTAATTGTCATTCCAGTTATTATATACTTTGTTGGGAATTTACTAATAAGCGATAGTGAGTTAGTCTTGATGTTCATGGTACTATCTGCTACTCCTTCTGCGGTCTTGACTGTAATACTGTCAAAGAGGTATAATAGTAGTGGTGTTCTAGCATCAGAGGTTGTATTTGTATCAACAGCACTCTCGGTAATTACTTTACCGGTAATGCTAAAAATATTTTCATAATGTATGGAGGTTTTTATGAATCAAGTGAGAAAAAGCTATTCAATTGCAAAGTCAAAAAATTTAGCTAGATTTGATGCTTTGCTACAGAATAATGAAAAATCTACAATATTGTTTGTTTCTAAATATGGTAGTATTAAACAAGGGTTTTTAAGTGAATATATAAATGATAGAATTAAAGATGAGACTTTAGTAATGAATTTTATGTATTTTAGCGAGTTGTATAATGATGGTAAACCATTTGATATTGGAACTCATTTTGAGAAACAGCTTGAAATTTTCAAATCAGATAGTATAGATGTAGAAGATGATGAAGAGATAGTTGAAGAAGAAGTAGGTAAAAATTCTAAAATTCTAGAAAGTATTATGTTATTTGTTGATGGATTAATAATAATATTTTTAAATTATTTTATTCTTAGAAATATAAATATTGGCGATTATATTGCTTTTCTAGATGAAAAGGATTTTATTTTTAATATTGCTATTTATTTGATAGGGGTAATATTGATTGTATTTGGGATAATTACGTTTGTTTCTGGAGGAAAATCAAATGTAAAAAAATCAGGTAAAAAGGAAAAGAAACCTGCGGAAAGTAATGAGCAAGTTGTAGTTCATACAATTACACAAAGAAAAGAAGATAACGAGAATTTATATCAAACACAAAGTTTAGACTTTAGACAATTACTTGGTAAGCCGGGGAATAACTATGAATTTGATTTATCAGTAACAGATAAAAAGTACTTTGTTTTATATGGACTTGATGAGTATGTACATTTTGTTAAAACCAATTCTGAAGATAGTAAAGAAATGATAAAACAAGTTAGTGATTTTATGATTAAAGTTTATTCTACATTTAAAAAATATAGTGATAGAAAGTTGATTTTTGTTTGGAAAGATAGAGTGTTTATTAATCAGGACTTAACGTTACTAATTTTTGATGAAATATTTACTTTGTATGGAGATTTTGATGAAATTGAACTACACAATCATACAATTTCTGTTCTTGAGTCATATGGGTTTGATGTTTCAGAACAAATTCGTGAAGAAATATATAGTAAGGTTAGCTATCTATCAGATATAGACAACCTTGTAAAAGAAATGAATGCTGTTTCTCAATTTATAGAAGTTGAAATTTCTGTAGATAAGTTAGCATATATTCAATTCTTAAAAATGTTTGATGTACATAAAATTGAAGCATTGCAAAAATATTTTAGTGAAAATGACAAAATGGTCGATGTTAAACATTTTACAATATCTAAAAATGAGTTTGAATTATATTTTATAGGTACACCCAAAATTGTTGATATTAGTTCAGATACTGTAGATACAGAAGAAAAATTTCTAGACTATGCAGATGCAATTATTGATAGTAGTATTAATCACGTAGAATATAAGATAAAAGATGATTTTGAAAAATTAACGCAATTTATTGAAAGCGTACCTGAAGCAGATTTACATTTGTTTGTTAATATAGACATTTTAGATTATTTGCTAAATCATGATGATTCAAAATTAATTGGAGAGAAAATTATTTTTAGTTTATTGAATTTAAATAATGAAAAATTTAGAGAAAAATTCAAATCATTATTCAATGCCTTAGCTAAGTCTTCACTTAGTGATGGTAGAGATTATACTAAGATAGTGGAAACAATTGTTATGATAATGCTAGCTGTAGAAAGAAGAAAAGAATTAGCTTGTATGTATAGTGTTCCAGGGACTTATATAAAGGAAAATAGAAAAACTGCTATTATGATGATAAGACATATAAATAAAAAAGTAGATACATTTACTGTATTTAATAATAATAGTACTATGATTGATCAACTTTTAAATGAGGCAATTAAAAAGTAGAGATTAAAGTGTAATAAATATTTGTTAATAACAAATATGGTCATATTGCTATGAACCCACTTTTCCAAACTAAATAAAATTAGTTTGGAAAGGTGGGTTTTAATATGCTTCAATATGATGTAGAATATAAGAAAAAGTAAATCCATATGGACTTACTTTAAATATATTGTATTTATTTTTTTGGATATGCATAAATTAGGTATCGTTCAGTTGAATCAGTCCAACTGTTAAATGGCCAACATGTCATTAGTACTAGTTCATCTTCTTCAAGTTGTTCAGTTTTAATTACGCTAACTTCTGTAGCGTCAACAATTTTAGTATGGCTAACGGTATACTCAAATTTTCCATACGATGTTTGAACAATAACTGTATCTCCGATATTTACAAACTCTAATTCTTTAAAGTGTGTATCTCTGTGAGCTGATAAGAATATTTGGCGATTATCTCCTGGGTGGCCTGTCGCAGTATTATGACCAATTCCACCAGCCAAGAATTCTAAATCATCACCTTCAACAACAGGCATCCAGTCAGTAACATTCTTTACTTTTAATTTATATATTCCATATCCAGGAGTATTCTCTAAATCTTCTCTAGAGATTCCTTCTTTAATTACGTTGTCAACCTCAGTAAGTTTTTGTGTAGTTGAATATTCTCCTGAATGGACTTCTAATGAATACTTGTATCCAAATGTAAAAGTTGCTACAATTGCCAATGCAATAATAATATCAAAAATATATGTAATGAAGTTTTTGTTTTTTTTCATAGTTAACACCCCTCAATGCTATGTTTTAAAAGTTGTTTTGAAGACAACAATAATTATATAATATTGTAAAAGTAAAGTCAAATCAAATGATATGTGATGTGTAAATGGTTAAAACCATCTTGATATACTTTATAATTAAGTGTTAATTGCAATAATTTTTTAATGATTAAATATATTTTTGAAAGTGATAAAATTAAGTAGTAAAGGTGAAGTAAAAATATTATGAAAAAAGTAGAAAAGATATTGACAAGAAGTATAAAAAAGTGATAATATATATTGGCGTGATAAAAAGCGCGAGAAGAAATAAAAGAAAAGAAAAAAAGTAAGGAAAACAGTTGACATAAAG
>JBKEBI010000026.1:0-2695 GCA_047973085.1 Bacilli bacterium
TAAATATTTAACTGTACTTGCTCCATCAATTTCACGTCCACCAAAACCTACTATTTTATTATTATCGACAATTGGAATTATCAAACGATTAATAAACATATCATTTTGGTTAGAAAACTGATGGAGTTGTTCAATATCTATTTCTGTATATTGCATATTTTCTTCTATTTTCTTTTCAAGATAATGATAAAGTGCCTTATTTTCTGAATAACCGAAACCTAATTTAAAATGTTTAATCGTATCTGAGTTGATATTTCTTTCCTTTAAATAGCTTTGCGCTTTTTTACCCTGATTGGTTAAAGACAAGGATGATTGGTAAAAAATGGTCATATCATTAATTAAAAAGTCCAAAGGTGATTTTTGAACTTTTTCAATCATTGTAACTATTTTTATTCTATTATTATGAGCTATTTTTTCAATTGCCATATTTTGTGAAATTTTTTCATACTTACTCACAAAATTAACAACATCACCACCCTCACCACAAACAAAACATTTAAATATTCTTTTTTCTGGACTAATCGTTAGCGATGGATTACTATCCGCGTGAAACGGACATATTGCAACATAATTTCGTCCTTTAGCTTCAATATTAATATACTTTGAAACTTCGCTTACAATATCAACATTATCAACTATTTTTTGTCTATTATTATTCAAAATCTAAATCTCCAAATAAATCTTCTACTTCAAGTTCTTCTTCTTTGGGTTCGTTTTCTTCAAATAAATCTTCAATATCCAATTCTTCTTCAAAAGTATCTTTAAACAATTCTTCTGCATTTGCTTCTTTAAATTCTTCTGTTACAATAACTTCATCATATGTTGGTTCTATATATTTATTATATTGATTTTCTATTTTCTCACGAGTTGACATAATAAAACTATAACTTCCATCTAAATTATCAATTTTATTGTTTGATAAACTCATGAAAATTTTACTGATATATTCATAATTAATATTGCTGTAAATCGAAGTTGTTATGGCATAATCATACACAAAACTAAACACTTCTAAATCAAAGTTATAATTAATAATAAAATCATATATTTTTGTAAAATCTCCAATATTCAAAATCTTATTGTTAATTTGCAACACTTCAAGAGGCGTTACACTAGCAACATATTCTTTATACTCTCGTTCGTTATTAATTTGAAATTTCTTTTTAGTTAGCTCTTTAGAATATTTGTGAAATAAAGTATATATTATCTTTTCTTTAGAGTCATCACCTGAAATAATATTTTGATATTGTTCAAGAGTAATTTTAAAAGTTTTCAAAATTCGCGCATCAATTTCTATCACTTTTTTTTCTACTTTATAGTCTAAGACTTTGCATAAAACATCTTCTTCAAATGTTGCTTTATAAGTTAAAATTTTTTTCTCTTTTAAAACAGCTAATACACGAATAACCAATTCTTCATCAACCTCTGGAAATTGTTCTTTAACATCCAAAATACCTCTGTTATTGCATTTTTCTAAGAATGAAACAACTCCCATTTCTATTAGCGTCAATTGATTTGATTTTACTTTTACCTCATAACTAACTTCTATTTTCATTTTAAACCTCTCTATTAACTATTATACTTACTACATCATTCACTTTAGAATAGTCTTTTGTTTTTTGTAGTAAAATATTCTTTTTTTTCATTATTAGTTGTTCTAAACCTGCTTTTGAGAAAAAATCAACATACGTTTTTTTCCCATTTTCTATATCTGAATTAACATTCTTGCCAAGAATTTCACTGCTACTATACGCATCTAAATAGTCGTCTTGAATTTGATAAAATAAACCCAAATCTGTTGAAAGTACATTAAACTCTTTTTCAAATTCTAACTTTTCAGCAATTATTAGAGCCGAACTAAAACACAAATTTATAAGCTTAGCTGTTTTTTGAATATGGATGTTTTCAAGTTCAGATAACGTTATTTCTACATTGTTTTCATTTTGAATATCTAATACCTGTCCATTAATCATACCTTTGTTAACTCCTGCAAATAGTGTGAAACGTTTAATAAGTTCTACTTTTATCTCTGCTTTCAAATCGCATAATACTATCAAATCAAAAGCATGTGTTAAAAGAGCATCTCCCGCTAAAATTGCTAAATCTTCTCCAAATACGATGTGATTTGATGGCTTTCCTCTACGAACATCATCATTGTCCATTGCTGGTAAATCATCATGGATTAATGAATAAGTGTGAATCATTTCTATAGCGATTCCAATATTTACATAATCCTCACTTGGCATTTTCAAATCTTCAACTAATGCCTCAAATAGTTTAAAACGAAGACGTTTACCACCATTTAAAAAAGTATATTTCATAGCTTCTTTAATCTTTTCATCTGCATTTAATGTATTTATGTACTGCTCAAAATGGTTATCAACTATATCATTCATGTTATTTAATTTCAAAATTAGTAGCTGAAAATGTTTCTAACATTTCTTCTACAACTTTCCATTCATCTTCTGCACTATCGCTAATCTCTATCAAATTACCAATTGTTCCATCTTCTAATTCTTCATACTTATAGGCAATAATATCCAATTCATCCTCTTCATAATCATTAGTCATTTTGAGTAATACATAATTTTCTTCATTGTAATCAAATGTAAATAATATTTCTGCTAACACTTCTGTGTCATCTTCATCTACCAAAGTTATATAATTTTCTTCATTCATTTTTCTCCTATTAATA
>JBKEBI010000030.1:0-1950 GCA_047973085.1 Bacilli bacterium
TAGTTAGTTCCTTCAAAACACCTATCAAAATATGTACCACATCTATCACAATATACAATCTCATGATGTTCTCCACAATTTAAACATTGTCCAAAAGTGGCATAATTTTCATCAATGCATATATATGATTCATTGCAATTCCAACAAGGTATCCAAGAAACAGGATCATTTCCACCGTCTTTCTTTATAGAATATATTTCAGCATCTAATTTTTCTCTCAGTGAAGTAAATTGATTGTTTACAAGATCAAGTAATCCTTCTTTTAATTGCTCTATATCATTTAAATCTATATAATCTAAAGTTACAGGCATATAGTACCCTTGATCACTATTATATTCAACTTCACCATTAACATACTTTATGTCAGAAGAAATTTCCACACCATTAATCTCACATCGAACAACAATACTGCTGTCAGAACCTTGACTCGTTGAAAGATCTTTAACTATATAAGATATAATTGCTTCCTCATCACTAATCTTATATTTAATAGTGAATAATGTTCCTTTATATTGTTCATCTGGAATTTCGTTAAAATCAGTAATTACTATATCATCTCTAAACCTTAAATCAGCTTCAAAATCTTCAAAGAATTTATTTAGAACTTCATTATACAATTCAATAATCTCAAATTCATCTCGTATATTCACACCACCTTCGGTTTCCATTTGATCTTTTATCATTTCTTTTTGTGCTATTTCGTATTCATATTCTCTTTCTAAAACTTCTATTTGCTCATCAGATTTTATATTGCTTACTTTTTCTAATGCCTTATCTAATTCGTTATCTAATAAATTAATAGTTCTGAGTATATTTGTGTACGCTGCACTATCAAGCAATTTATTATGTGCAATATGATTACGATTTAAATCGAAAGTATTTAGATTATTTAAAAAATCATTAGATAAATAATTTGAAAAAATCTGACTCCATAGATCATTTGTTACATAAAGCTGATCTATCATTTTTTTAGAAATGTTTTCATTATAATTCTTTATTATCTGTTCTTTATTTTGACCTTTAATTTTACTATCACTAATATTTTTTATTTCATTTAATAAATTTGAAATTTCTTCATCGTATTGTGGATTCCAAGTACTTTCCTGTAATGTAAAAATACTAATCAAATCTTTAATATCAATTGACATTAATCTTTCATCAACATTTATAAATGCTGGTACTATTGATTTAAAATTTTTTCTTCTACCTTCATGCTTATTTTTTATCAGTTTTGGAACAACCTTATCCCACCAGTTAATATAGTATTCTTTTGAAAGAACTTCATTAATAAGCTGTCTAGTCTTATTCTCAATTGAATAAATTTTAGGATATAAAGAAACTGCTAGAAATTCTGATTCTTTATCTTCTAACCAAATAATTTCATCCCATTCTCTCCTTATGCAATTTTTTATAGATACCTTTAAATTTTCTAAATATCTGTTATTTACATCAATTAAATAATTTGATGATAATATTTTGATTTTTAATTGAGAAGAGTTTGGATAAGTGCCAAATTCAAATGCGATCTGCCAATTTGTTTCAATTTCTTCAATTTCTCCATTTTCTTTATTCTTCATTTTTTCTAAAAATGTGTATTCTATTAAGAAATAAATGTCATCTTGTTCTGCAAAAATAAAATCGCCAACTATTAGTCCATCTTTTTTTAATTCTTTTGCAATTTGTTCTACATAATCATACTTACTATCTAGTGATTGCTCAT
This sequence comes from Bacilli bacterium, assembly GCA_047973085.1. Taxonomy (GTDB): domain Bacteria; phylum Bacillota_I; class Bacilli_A; order JBKEDG01; family JBKEDG01; genus JBKEDG01. The sequence goes on from JBKEBI010000030.1 coordinate 1,721, forward strand.
TCTTAACAAGCAAAAATTTAACTAATGTTTTCATACATACACCCACCTTTAATATACTTCAAATAGTATTATTAAAGTTTTATCACATTTTTACACTTATTTCAAGTGTATATAGATTAATATTAAAAATAATCATCATTTCCTTGCAAGTACCTAAGTCCATTGAAATCTTCAAAGTAAACCTGCGTAACATTCTGAATAAAGTAAACTGCTAGTATTCTTTTAATATC
>JBKEBI010000083.1:0-2507 GCA_047973085.1 Bacilli bacterium
ATAAAATTCACCTCAAATTCGCTTCTAAAAACACCTCGAAAGTATCCATATTTTCAATAACATTAATAACAATGTATCTTTGATTATCAAAAGAAATTAGGTTATCAATTATAGGCTTAAAACCAATATCAGTTTTCTGCACATAAAAACTAAAACTTTCAGCATTAATGTAGTCATCACTTGTTTTACTGTCTGCCTTGCCTTTATTTTCGCTAGAAAAAATAATACTGCATTCTTTGTCAGCAACTGTATGAGTTTCAGCAAATTCATAAGTATTAAAAAAGACCTCGTTGTTATCCTGCACAACAAAGTCTTTAAAGGTCTTCATTTTCTGCCTCTTTTAAATTTTCAATATATTCACAAATCATATCTTCAAGTTCGTCACGAGTAAAATTATCATTTAAGCCCTCAAGACCGATACTCATTCCATACCCAATCAACTCGTCCTCAGTTTCAAAAGCTTGTAATTCCTCAAGTGTTAAGTACTCAACATCATCTTCATCAGCTGTATTCTCAATATGTTCAATGATAATATCTTTAAGCTCATCCAATTTCATACTTTTATCAAGAGTAATCCCCATTTGTTCGCCATACTGAAAAACATCATCTTTTTTCTTTAGTTTTTTCACCTCTTTAATAAGCGTTATTTTCTCGGTTGGCATTTCGTTATCATCTTTATGACCAGAATTTAAACTTGTGTCCATTATGGGCACAAGTTTAATAATTCCTTTTTCAATACATTCAGAAATAATATTTTCATCAACCAAGTCTGCAACATCTCCAGCTTGAAAAGTTGTCTTTTTGCCATTTAATATAGTTGAAAATTTTTTAAGAACTTTATATTTCATTGTATACTCCTAATCTATAACTTTAGCTACATACCAACTATCAACATCAAAAGGAACTGTTAAAGGTCTCGATATTAAAGTAAGCTCTTTTGTAGAATTTTTAATGTCAGCATATATTGTTGGTACGATTTCACTTTCGTATGTTTGGTATTTCTCATTTCTATCCATTAAAGTTACACTGCCAAATTCAATAGAGCCAATTTTCTTTGCTGTCAAAATAATAGTATCAAGCGGCATCATCGGTTGTTCCAACCCATCATCATCTAAAAACCACTCATCATATGTGTAATACTCAATACCTTCAATTTTGGCTACAAGTGTCACAGCTTCATCAATAATCGTAGGTTTAATTTCTCCTATATCAATGTTTTTAATATTAAGTCTTTCTTTTACAATAGGATTATTTATAAATGCTTTATATGCATTTCCACCTAAAATACAAATATTAGATGAAACTCCACTTTTTCTAATAACTGTACGACGCCATTCTTTAACATCTTCAAGTGGATCTGATGTATCTTCATCCCACTTTGCACCAGAAACTAAAGTTTCGCTATTAGTAAAGTTAAAATCAACATTTATATCAACTCCAGCTTCTACGTCCTCAATATCGATTGACAATCCAAGCATTATTCTTCTCGCCATCCATTCGATTCGATTAACAATACTTTCTTCAAGCTCTATGTAATCCTTACTGAATAACTCAACAGCTCTTTCCTGAGGTGTTTTTCTACTGTGTATCTTTTCCCCGAATGCACGTTGAGAAATATCCTCAATTGTCATAATTCTACTTGGTGCAAGTTTCGGTGTAGTAATATTAAATGTTTTAAACCCTTCTCTTGTTAAGATTTTACCGCCCTGTTTAGGTGCAACAAAAGGTGCAAGTTTCTTTTTACCCTTTTTTACATGAACTTCAAGTTTTTCTACCGTGTGAGTATGTCTTTCAGGAAAAAAGTTTGTAAAAAATTTTTTCATTTTTGTCGTTTGTTCTGATACTCGAATTAATTCTTGTTGTGTAAATTCCATCAAAAGTCTCCTATTCTACTATTGCCGTTGTAAGAACGTTAATTTCTCTTAAAGTTCTTGCCAATTCATCAACCTCATTGATACTTTCACCATGAATTAAAGCCAATCTATTAAAATACCCTTGTCGATACATTGTTGTTACTGTCTCAACATCTGTATCAATATCATCAGCTAAAATACCCTCTGCCGTTTGCGTATTAGTAGCTATTAAGAAATACTCATCATTTGAGTTTTTAGTTAATATACTACCTCTCCTTACTACTCCTTGACCTGCCAACATTCTAATTCCTATTGGCATTAAAGGAATTTCTGTTCCAGCAATCAAATTGTCAAAATTATAGCTTTCGCCTTTGTTTACTAAGTCCATTAATTCATTCTCCTCTCATTTTTATTTATAAGCTCAATTACATTATCAACTAGGACATTATTCCCTTGTTTATCCTCACTATTAGTTTGTGATGTTCCAGGAACTCCAATATTATCAATACCAGAATTCTCGTAATCATCTTTTAAATTGTTGCTGAAATGCTTACCAATTTTGTTTTCGAGTTGCAAAGTTTCTAAAGCTAACACCTCAGCACTCTTAGGCTCTTCATATTTTGCTTTGTTAAGCAATTCTTCATTTACAACATT
>JBKEBI010000086.1:0-10383 GCA_047973085.1 Bacilli bacterium
TCAAATGGCTAGACAAATTTTTCCTAAGGCGCCACTTAAGTACATGCCACCAACAAAGTATATGACTGGAAATATTTTTAAAGGTCATGTACAAGATGCTTTATTTAATATGACAACTATTATGACAAATCAAAAGATTCATTTACTTGGGATGCTTAGCGAGGCTGTTCATACTCCATTTATTAATGAACGTTCATTATCAATTGAAAATGCACAGTATATTTTTACAGCAATGAAAGACTTTGCAAGTCAAATTGAAATTAAAGAAGATAGTCTTATGCAACGTCGTGTGAATACTGTTGTTGATGAGGCAGTTGAAATGTTAGCTAATATCAAAGATGAAGGAATTTTTAAGACGATTGAAACTGGGAAATTTGCAGGTGTTAAACGCCCGTTTACAGGTGGAAAAGGTCTTGAAGGAGTTTTTGAAAAAACTGATATATACTATAATATGGTAGCTGAAGAAATGATTAAGGAATTGGAGGGGTAGTTATGAGTGGTTATTCTATGGATGAGAAAAGTTTTGATACAACACTTGACTTAAAAAAGTTAAAACCTTATGGAGATACGATGAATGATGGTAAAGTTCAAATGAGTTTTACCCTGCCTGTTCCTAATGATGAACGTGCTGAAGAAGCTGCGGTACTTTTAATGACTAAGGCTGGATTTAGCGATATTAATGTATGTTATGCTGAAGCTTTAGATGAAAACTTTACTCATATTATTTGTTATGGTTCATTAATTCACAGTGTTGATTATGATTCAATTGTAGTTAGTGTTGTTGAAGGTGAGTCAATGGATATGTATCAGATAAATGATTATATAGATCAAAATATTGGACGTGAAGTAAAAATTATTGGAGCAAGTACAGGAACAGATGCTCATACAGTTGGAATTGATGCAATTATGAATATGAAAGGTTTTGCAGGACATTATGGACTTGAACGCTATAAGAATATTGAAGCATTTAATATGGGAAGTCAAGTTGAGAATATTGAGTTGATTAAAAAAGCTGTAGAGATGGAGGCAGATGCAATTTTGGTTAGTCAAACTGTCACGCAAAAAGATGTACATTTACAAAATTTAACAGAATTTATTGAGCTTTTAGAAGCACAAAATTTAAGAGATAAGTTTATCGTAATATGTGGTGGACCAAGACTTAGTCATGAAATAGCACAAGAACTTGGATTTGATGCTGGTTTTGGTAAGAAAAAATTTGCTGACGATGTTGCAAGCTATATTGTACAGGAGATGGTTAGAAAGGAAGTTAGGTAGATGATTGTTTCAGAGGTTAAATTAGGGCATGTTGAAGAATATAAGAAAATAATTACTAAAGAAGATGTAAAATTATTTGCGAAAGCTACGGGGGATTTTAATCCAGTACATTTAGATGCTGATTTTGCTGCAAACACTATGTTTAAAAAGCCAATTGCTCATGGAATGCTATCTGGCTCACTTTTTTCAACGATTTTTGGTACTATTTATCCGAGAGAAGGAAGTATATATTTAAAGCAGTCATTAACTTTTATTAAACCTGTATATATAGATGAAGAACTTACTGTTAAGGCAGAAGTTATTAGGATTGATGAAGCTAAAAAATATGTATATTTTGCTACTACAGCGACTGATACAACAGGTGATGTTGTTTGTAAGGGAGAAGCTGTAATTTATTTACCATAAACTAATATTTTTGAATCATTTAAGCTTCTATTAAACTAGAAGCTTTTTTACATTATTTATGAAATAAAATTAATGGTAATTATGTTACTGTTAATGAAATAGTAACTATTTTAAAATTTTATGCATATGAGTTATAATTAATTTATGATATGAGAAAGTTATTTTTTATTACAAAAATATCAAATATTTGATATAATAATGGTAAGTGAGGTGAAGCTATGAAGGTTGATGTTTTAGTTTGTGAAATAGGTTCAACAACTACAGTTGTTAATGCCTTTGATTTAAAAAATAGCAAGTATGTTGGTCAGGGGATGTATCGTACTACAGTAGATAGCGATGTGACTATTGGAGTTTCCAATGCAATTGAAGATTTAAAGAAAAAACTAGGTTTAGATGAATTGAAATATGATGAACTATTTGCTACTTCAAGTGCAGCAGGAGGGCTTAAGATGAGTGTGCATGGTCTTGTTCATGATATGACTGTAACAGCTGCTTATGAAGCTGCTGTTGGTGCTGGAGCGAATATAGAACTTGTTACTAGTGGGAAGCTTAGAAGAAGTGATATTAAGCAATTAAAAGAATTAGACCCAAATATTATTTTGATTGCTGGTGGGGTAGATTTTGGAGAGCGAGATACAGCTTTGTATAATGCTGAAGAAATTGCTAAATTAAAATTAAATATTCCTGTAATTTATGCTGGTAATTGTCAAAATATTGAAGATGTTAAACTTATTTTTGAAGATTATGAACAAGAAAGTTTTTTAAAGATTACTGAAAATGTATATCCGAGAATTGACCAATTAAATGTGAATCCAACTAGAGCAATTATTCATGATACGTTTGAAGAACACATCATACATGCTAAAGGAATGGATAAAATTTATGAATATGTGACATCTCGTGTTATTCCAACTCCTGGTGCTGTACTTAAAGCTAGTGAACTTTTATATGAAAAGTATGGAAATTTGATTTGTTTTGATATTGGTGGAGCTACTACAGATTTGCATTCTGTGAGCGAAGATAGTGAGGAAGTTTCCAAAATTTTAGTGAATCCTCAACCTAAATCTAAGCGTACTGTTGAAGGAGATTTAGGTGTTTATGTAAATAAGAATAAGGTTGTAAGCTATATTGGTGAAGAAGTTTTAGCAAAGCGATTAAATATAGATTTAGATGCTCTTGCAAAGCTTATTGAAAACTACCATGTTATTCCAGACGGTGATGCTGAGGTTAGTCTTGTAACAGAACTTGCAAAGCAGTGTGTACAAAGTGCACTAGATCGTCATGCAGGTAAGATTAGTAATCAGTATTTAACTGGAGGATCTAGTCAAGTTGCAGAAGGAAAAGATTTAACTGGAGTTGAGACTATTATTTGTACTGGTGGAGCCCTAACAAAGCTTCCTACTAGAGAAGAAATTATTCATTCAATTTTTAGTTTAAATTCAACAAATAAGCTTTATCCAAGTAAGCATTGTAAAATTTTATATGATAATCACTATATTATGGCATCTATTGGAGTGTTATCTTTATCTTACCCAGAAGATGCACTAGCATTACTTGAAAATTCATTTAAAAATAAATAGGAGGAAATATATGTATCCAAGATTAGTTTTAGATTATAAAAAGTTAGTGGAAAATACTGAAATTATAGTAGGTATGTGTAGAGAAAAAGGGATTTCTGTAATGGGGGTTGGCAAAAGTGTTTGCGCATGGAGTAATGCTATTGATGCAATGGTTGAAGGTGGTATTGATTATGTTGCTGATGCAAGGATTGAAAATTTAAAGAAAGTAAAGCATGATATTCCAAAGGTTTTACTTAGACTTCCAATAAAATCACAAATAAGTGATGTTGTTAAATATAGCGATATTTCTCTTAATTCTTCAATTGATACAATCAGTTTTCTAAATGAAGAAGCAATTAAGCAAAACAAGGTTCATAAAATTGTTTTAATGTTTGATATTGGTGATTTGCGTGAAGGTATTTATTACAAAGATGATTATAAGAGTAAAGTTGAAGAAATTTTAAAATTTTCAAATACTAAAATAATTGGAATAGGAACGAATCTTACATGTTTTGGTGCAGTTATTCCTACTAAAGAAACTTTGAATAAGCTTGAGAAGATAGGTAAAGATTTAGAAAGTACTTTTAATTTAAGTTTTGAAATTAAATCGTTTGGTAATAGTAGTAGTATTTACTTACTTGATAGTAATGATGATTTTAGTTATTTTAATAATCTACGTCCTGGAGAAGCAATTGTGCTTGGAAAAGAGACAGCATATGGAGCGCATATTAAAGGAACACATTTAGATGTATTTAGGTTTGAAGCTCAAATAATTGAAATTTATGATAAGCCAACTTTACCTGAGGGAGAAATAGGTGTAAATGCTTTTGGAGAAAAAGTTAGTTATGAAGATCGTGGTGTTGTTACGCGTGCGATTTTAGGTTTTGGAATGCAGGATGTAAATTATGAGAATTTATTCCCTAAAGATTCTAATATAGAAATATTAGGGGCTAGTAGTGATCATACGATTATTGAAATCAAATCAGGTAACTATAAAATAGGAGATGTTGTCAGTTTTGATGTAGAGTATGGAAGTCTACTGATGCTTTCTACTTCTGAATATGTATATAAGGAGGTAGAAAATGGAAAGTAAGGTAAAAAAGATTGTAAAAGATGCGTTCCATACAGAAGAATTTGAGATTTTAAGTCGTTTAATGGGCGGAAGAAGCAACTATACTTATGTTATTGTAGTTGATGAGAATAAATATACACTAAGAATTCCAGGTAAAAATGGAAATCTTTTTGTAAATCGTGAATATGAACAAGCTAATTTAAGAGACGTAAATAAACTTAAAATAAATAATGAAACTGTGTATTTAGATTTAAAAAGTGGAGTTAAAATTTCACGTTTTATTGAAGGAGAAAGCTTATTTAATTTTGAATATGATAAATATTATGAACAAGTCTCAAAAATACTTCATACAGTACATAATATGCATCGTATGGAAAATAACTATAATCCTATGGGGCGTTTATCAATGTATGAAAGTTTTTGTATTGATTTGGGTTTTTCACATTCAAATCAATATTATGAGCTTAAAGATAGATTTGTTTCATATTTAGAATTTTTGAAAAATGATGAATTAGTAGCATGCCATAATGATGCTCAGCCTTCAAATTTTATTGTAGGAAATGACGGGAAGTTATATTTAACTGATTGGGAGTTCGCTGGAAATAATTATGCACTGTACGATATTGCATGCTTTGCAGATGGAAATATAGATGCTGCAATTAAGTTACTTGAAGTATATAAAATAAATCCTGATGTTGATGATTATAAGCGTGTGTATTTATGGAGAATGTTTCAAACATTACAATGGCATAATGTAGCAATGTATAAAGAATTAATAGGTTTAAGTCAAGAGTTACTTGTTGATTTTTATAAAGTAGCTAATGACTATTTAATAACTGCAGAAAAATTATTAGAAAAGGTAATTGAATGCGATGAGAATAAGTAAGACACTTTTTATTGAAAGTCTTAGATGTGATAGATTTGCTTCACTTCACGATTTGGAAAAAGAACAAGAAAATTCTTTTGTGTTAATTGATGGAGTTGAATACGATAGTGAATTATATCAAGAGAAGGTTTCAGAATTTTTAGAAGAATTAGACCTCATTGAATTAGATTTTGATTCGCTTGAAGTTATGATGCCCTATTTTAATGAGATAGAGATTCTTGCTGGAAAATATATGAAAAAGAAATTTGGTTATAGCGTTGTAAATTCACTTGATACTAGTAAGCAAAAAAAACTAGAAATTGCATATAGTGATGCAATTCTTTTTGCATATTTGGATGTTTATCAAGAAACAGAATTTGGTTATAATATTTGTGAAGTTAAGGCTAAAAGTAGTAATGCAATTTGGAAGATTGGAAAAGCTTACAATAGGGAAGATCAGGAAAATAATCAGCCTAAAGATTACAAATCAATTTTTAAAAAATGTGAAGATGGGATTTGTAGACTTAGAGAAGATTTGGATGATTTTTCATTTGAAAGTAGCGTACTTAGTGAAAAAGAGTATATGAAACATCGTGCTAAACTCTTTGACTATAATCATGATTTTGGAAGAGTTGTGTTGGATTTAAGCTTTCAAAGATTTATTGCTGAGAGAGTTTTTAATGTTAATCAATCCAGTTATTATGTAGGGCTTGTTAACTGTGAGTATGTTTATGATGGTAGTATGGAAGATGGGAAAATAATTTACAATCAAGATTTAAAAGGAGAAGAAATAATTACTCTTGTAGACTTAACAAAAGTTACTCTAGAAATGCAAGAGAAGCTTGAAGTACTTTTAAAAAAGGTTATAGAAAGATTTGAAAAAGGTGATGTAAATCCTGTACCCTTAGGAAAATATTGTATGAGAAAGAAAACTAGGCAATGCAAATACTTTGATATTTGCTGGAAAAATATTCCTACTAAAAACTCTATCTTTACATATTTTAATAATCATCATGGATTTAAATCTGAAGATGGTCACAAATATGATACATTTGATTTGTTGAATTCAGGAATTACTAGAATGCAAGATATAGATTTAGGTATTTTAAATCGTCCTAAAAATGTTATTCAAAGAAACTGTGTAGATACTAATACTGCATATGTTGATCAATCTAAAATTAGAAGTGCTATAAAGACACTAAACTACCCAATCTATCATTTGGACTTTGAATCACTTCCATTACCTCTTCCAAGATATAAGGGAGAAAAGTGCTATTCTCAAAGTGTATTTCAATTTTCAATTCATGTAGAGAAAAGTCCCGGAGTATGTGATAAAGATTTAGATCATTTTGAATTTCTAGCAGTAAATCATAATGATAATCGGAGAGCCTTAGTTGAAAAAATGATAGATACTATTAAGGATGATGGAGGTAGTGTTGTTGTATATAACGAAAGTTTTGAAAAGGGAAGAATAAGAGAATTTGCAGAATTTTTTCCTGAATATAAATCAAAACTATATGATATACATGACCGTATTTTTGATTTATTATATGTTTTAAATGGTTCAAAGAAATTTTATGAAAGTTTTGGATATGATATGAGTGAAGTACCGATGGTTTATTATCATCCAAATCAAAATGGATCATACTCAATTAAGAATATTCTTCCTTTATTTAGTGATTTATCTTACAGTGAAATGGAAGTTAGTAACGGAAATGTTGCAATGCTAACATATGGTAAGTATCCTAAATATAGCAAGGAAGTATTTGAGCAAAAATATCAAGCTTTAATAGAATATTGTAAGCAAGATACTTGGGCAATGGTTGTAATACTAGATGAGTTGAGAAAAATATAGTGTATATAAAAACTGTGCAAATTGCACAGTTTTATGATTTTTTATTAAATATAAACGATAAGTTTGTTTCTGCTGTTATTACTCCACTAATTACAAGTATTCCTCCAAGTAATAGACCTGTATAAAAATTATCATATCCAAGTAATACTGCAAATATTGAGGCAAAAGCGCTTTCTAGAGACATTAGAATTCCAGCACTTGCACTGTCGGTATATTTTTGAAAAACTAATTGTCCTCCAAAACACAGTATTGATGAAAGTACTACCATATATAGCAATGAGAATATAAATTCATTAGTGTATTTAAATTGTTCTAATTGTAAATCAACTTTGAATATTAACATATAGATAAGACCAAGTACTGCAGCAGATAATAGCTGAAAGATTAAAACTTGAATTGGATCTTGATCTTTTATAAAGTGATTTACAACTATTATATGTAGTGCAAATAAAAATGCTGATAGAATAGTTAATAAATCACCAATATTAAATTTAATCTGTGTTTTTAAACTAGTATAAGAGTTGATATTAAATACATCAATTTCAAAAATAATATAGAAATAACCAAGCATCATTAACATTAAACCTATAATTACATATTTTGTTGGAATTTGCTTAAAAAATATAAGAGTAATTAAAGGAATGAATATTACATAATTTGCTGTGAGAAAGGCATTTTTGCTAACAGTTGTATATTGAAGCCCTATTGCTTGTACTGTATTTGAAACAAGAAACAGCAGTCCAAATAATAAACCTATTAAAACAGTCTTTTTTGTTACAGTTCTAAATTTTTTGAAAAATATAATTATTAAGAGTATACTTCCAAGTAAATTTCTATAGACTTGTAAGTTAAGAGGGTTTAAAAATTCTAGCATATTATCGGTTGCTAAAAATGATCCACCCCATATCATTGCTACTATAAGTAAGCCTATATTTGCTTGCCATTTTTTCATAATTTGCCCCCCGATACTTAAGTAATTTAATCATAACATATTTTGTATATAAAGAGAATATATATTAGTTAAAAATATATAAACGTATAGATAACTATTTTATATAAATAGTCATACAGTTTACTATAAATATCACTTTTATAATACTTAAATGTAAAGTTTTAGTAAAATTGGTTATATATTATTGTAAATTAAATGTTATATTTTTGCTTTTTAGAGTAATATAATTAGCAAATTGTATACTATTTTGCAGTATAATATGATATAATAACGTTTGAGATATGGAGGCATATATGCAAAGATATTTTTTAAATGAATGCAGTCATAGAATTGAAGTAAATAATAATAGTGAGATATATTATCATCTTTCAAAAGTTTTACGTGCAAGAGAAGGTGATGTAGTTGAGTTTTGTGATTTAGATGGTAATTGTTACCAATATGAAATTGATTATATTTCTAAAGAAGTGATTTGCTTTATGAAGTTAAGTGAGGCATTAGATAATTTAGAGCTACCAAATAAGGTTGTTTTGGCAGTTAGTTTATTAAAGAATAATAATTTTGAACTTGTTCTACAAAAAGCAGTTGAAATTGGTGTTACTGATATTATAGCTTTTGAATCTGAGAGAACTATCATTAAATCAAGCAATTTTAATGCTAAAAAGCTAGATCGTTTTAGAAAAATTATTTTAGAAGCAAGTGAACAGTCGAAAAGGAATAAAATTCCTAAATTTCATGGAATATATTCATTTTCGCAGCTATCTGAATTTGAATGCAGTAACAAGTTTATTGCTTATGAGTCGTGTAATGTGGGTAGAGATAATTTTTTAATAAACAAGCTTATTGAACTAGATAATGATGTAATGGTTATTGTTGGTCCTGAAGGTGGCTTTTCAAAAAATGAAATTGACGAGTGTGGCTTTGAAGTTGTAAGCCTAGGTAAAAGAATATTGAGAGCAGAAACTGCAGCAATATATGCAGTGAGTGTTATAGCAAGTATTATGGAGAGTAAAGGAGGTATTAGATAATGACTGAGTTTCAACAATTGCTTGAACAAGATTTAGCAAAAATTATATTAGCAATACTTATTTTAATAATATTATTAATTATCGTTGTTGTTATTGCTAATATTTCAAGTAAAAGAAAAAAGGCAAAATTAGATAATACACGTACGCTTCATAAGGAAGAATTTGAAAAAGCTGCAAAAAAGAGAATGGAGCTAACTCAAGCAATTTCTCGTGATGAAATAAAAAAGGAGCTTGCTGGCGGTAGTAAAAAAAATAGTAAGCTAGAAAGAACAATTGCTCCAAGAAAAGCTTCTTCAGTTGATGAAAAAACTATGGAACTTAATTTAGATAGTGTGCGAAGAAAACTGATACAAGATGAAAAGAAGAAAAATTCTAATACTCCAAAACTAGAAGATACAATGGAAGATCTAAAAATTGATAGAATAAAACGTACAGATAGTGTTATTGTTCCTGATATTGATGAGTTGAAGTCTAAAGCACTTCAAGAAGAAATAGTTGAAATTTCAAAACCTGAAGTAATTCAAGAAGAAATAGTTGAAATTCCAAAACCTTTTTCAGATGTGAATGATGAGTTTGATGAAATCTTGCTTGATGATATTTTTGAAGAGGATGATCCTTCAGAATTAAAGGTGATAGAAAGTTTTAATATTGTTGATGATAATGAACTTACTAATGCAAATATTGTGAATGAAGATGGTATAGATTTTATTAATATAGATGAACCAGAGATTGATATCTGGGATGATGACTTTGGTGTTTCTCATGATGAAACAGGTACATTACTCAGTGAAGATAATCTAGGGTCTGTAGTGTTTGATGATTCTGAAATTGAAAACGATACTACTTCAATGTTTTTGTCAGTTACATCTATTTCTGCAAGTGAGAATGATTTTGAGGATAGCATTGAATTTGTGGATGTTGAAGATGAAAGTGTATATGCAAATAATTTTATATTTGGCAATGAATATTATGCTGATAATATTGATGAGTCTGATAATGGGAATGTGATTTTTGATTTCGATTTATCTGTGAATGAAGCTAGTTTAGAAGAAGATTTAAGTAATGTAATTTTTGGAAATTATTTTGATGAAGATTATACATACTATGAAGAAAATATTCTATATCCAATTTTTAATAATAGTTCTAATGAAATTGAATTAGAGGATAAAGTTGATTTAAGTCTAACAAGAGCTATTGTTGTTGATGAAGAATTAGTAATTGCTGATTCTGTTGATAATAAGTCAATTGTTGAAGAAAATATTGTACATGAAGAACATGAAGAAAAGCCAGTTTATGATGGTGTGGTAATAAAAAAAGATAATGATAATTCATCAATTGTTGTTCAAAGTATTCCTGAGAAAGAAGTTGTTATAGA
>JBKEBI010000005.1:0-27807 GCA_047973085.1 Bacilli bacterium
GAATTAGAAGATAAAGTCGATTTAAGTCTAACAAAAGCTATTGTTGTTGATGAAGAATTAGTAATTGCTGATTCTGTTGATAATAAATCAATTGTAGAAGAAAATATTGAACATGAAGATCATGAAGAAAATCCAGTTTATGATGGAGTAGTAATAACAAAAGATAATGACAATTCATAAATTGTTGTTAAAAGTGTTCCTGAGGAAGAAGTTATCATAGATATTACTAGTCAATTAGACCAACTTGATAGTTATGAAATGAACTTATTAGATGAATTTGATTTTGCAGATGAAAACTATAATTATAATTTTAATTCTGTGAATATCATGGAAGAAATTGTTGATGATATGCTTTTAGATGATTTTGTTGAAGCAAATGATGATGAATACTTTAAGTATATTTATCAGTTTGCGTTACTTGAGAATATGATTGATACAACATCACTTGAGATTAACGTAGATAGTGCGGATTTAAATTCTACTATTGTTGATAGCATTGAAACACATCTAAAAACACTTACTAAACAATTAGAAGAGAATATAATTGAAGAAGAAGTTGAGCAGGAAGAAGTTTATGAGGCTGTGGAAGAGTTAACGGGAAGTGCTTTTGAACTTGATTCTGAATTGCTTGATTTAACAAGTCAGGTTATGGGACATAATAAGTTAGAAAAAGAAGTTATAAGAGACTTAGCTTATTCTAAAACTGGTAGTAATTCAAATTTTGTTTCTCCTGTATTTGGTGGAGAAAAAGAAATTATTGAAAATATAAGTATACTTGAAGAGAATTCAAATGAGTTAGAAGATGAATACTTTAAAATGGATGTTGAAGCAGAGAATGAGGTATTTGATTTAGAAAGTGTTACAGAAGATACTATTGATCATAGTGTAGATGATTTCTTCAATATGATTAGTGAAAAGATAGAAACTGAAGAACAAGAGCCAGAAGAGGAAGAGTTTTTAGAAATTTTAAAAGGATTGATAAAATAGGTCATATATATGGCCTATTTTATATTACAGAGGTGATTTTATGAAATATACAATATATACTTTAGGGTGCAAAGTTAATATTTTTGAAAGTGAAAGTGTTTCAAGTATTTTAGATAATCATGGCTATGAGCGCATTGCTAATACGGAAGTGGCAGATATATATATAATCAATACTTGTACTGTTACTAACAAAAGTGATAGTAAAAGTAGAAAAGTTATTAGAAGTGCAATAAGAAGTAATCCTGATGCTATTGTTATTGTTATGGGGTGCTATGCGCAACTTGCTAAAGATGAGATTAGTGAAATTGACGGTGTAGATATCATTTTGGGAAATGATGATAAAAGCAAGATATATGAAATTATTGAAGAGTATAAAAAAAATAACAAACAGTTAATTTTAGTTTCAGATATTATGAAGAGTAAAGTAATGAGTGATCTAGCTACGGATACTTTCTATGAGAATACACGAGCGTTTTTAAAGATTCAAGATGGATGTAACAATTTTTGTTCATTTTGTATTATTCCATATGCTAGGGGATTGATGAGATCTAAACCAAAATTAGAGGTTTTAAATGAAATTAAAGAACTTGTTAATAATGGATATTTAGAGATCGTTCTTACAGGGATTCACACAGGAGGTTATGGAATTGACTTTGATAATTATATTATTTCTGATTTGGTAGAAGATATTTTAAAGGTTCCCAATCTTTTAAGGCTGCGTATATCTTCTATTGAAATTAATCAGATTGACAATAAATTAGTAGAAATGATGATGAATAATCCAAAGTTGGCTAATCACCTTCATATACCCATCCAAAGTGGAAGTGATGATGTACTTACTTCAATGAAGCGTAAGTATACAGTAAATGAATTTGTAAGTAAAATAGATTATTTGAAGTCTAAAATTCCTAACTTGGCTGTTACGACTGATATAATTGTTGGATACCCTACAGAGTTAGAAGATAATTTTAATGAGTCATTAGATACTTGTAAGAGAGTAGGGTTTAGTGAACTTCATGTATTTCCTTATTCAAAAAGAAATGGAACTCCTTCTGCAAAATATAAACAAGTACATGATGGAGATAAAAAGCAACGTAGTGATCAACTTTTAGCATTAAGTAAGGAATTGAAAAAAGAGTTTTATAATAATAATATTGGCTATGTTGATGATATAATTGTAGAAAATATAAAAGATGGATATCTTTATGGTAAAACAGGTAATTATTTAAATGTTGCAGTTAAAAGTGACTCTTATATTATAGGTGATCACGTAAAAATAAAAATTCTAGCTGTAGAAGATGAGTACTGTTTAGGAGGTATTATTGATGAAGCGATGTGAATGGGCTAGTAATGATTTAGAAATTGAATATCATGATAAAGAATGGGGAAGACCTGTATATGATGATAAGGTTTTATTTGAGTTTTTAGTTTTAGAGGGTGCACAAGCTGGTCTTTCATGGGATACTATTTTAAAAAGAAGAGGCGGATATAAAAAAATTTTTTCTAATTTTGATTATATTAAATTATCAAAACTAACTAATGCTAATCTTGATGAAATTTTAGAAAGTCCTTTAATAATAAGGAATAAATTAAAAGTTTATAGTGTACGTACTAATGCGATAGCATTTATTGAAGTTCAAAAGGAATTTGGGTCATTTTCTAATTATATTTGGAGTTTTACAGATAATAAAGTTATTGATAACAATCCAAATAACATAAGTGAAATTTTAGCGTCAACACCATTGAGTGAGAAGATTAGCAAGGACTTAAAAAAGCGAGGTTTTAAATTTGTAGGACCAACTATAGTTTATGCTTACATGCAAGCTGTTGGAATTGTTAATGATCACATTAAGGATTGTTGGGTGAGGAATATATGAGAGCAAGTGTAATTACTGTAGGAAATGAAATTATTACTGGTGATATAGTAGATTCAAACAGTAAATTCTTGTGTGGAGAATTAAATAAGCTAGGTTATGAAATTTATAATGTTATTTCTGTTGGAGATAGTTCGAATGCAATTATTGACAATGTTAAACAGACATTAGTTAATGTAGATATGTTATTTATAACTGGAGGTCTTGGCCCAACAATTGATGATATTACACTAGAATGTGTTGCAAAAGCTCTTGATAAATCCTTAATATTTGATAATAATATTTTATTGAATATCCAAAATAGATTTAATAAACTTGGTAGAAATATGACACAAAATAATAGAAAGCAGGCATATAAAATAGAAGGTAGTTTAGTAATAGATAATAACTATGGTACTGCCTCAGGAAGTATGATTAGTGTTAACAACAAAAAGATTTTTGTTTTTCCTGGGCCACCATTCGAATTGAAAATGATGTTTGAAAGTATTAGAAATTATCTGCAGACTGAAAATGTAATAAAGTCTATATTGATAAGATGTATAGGTATAGGGGAAAGTAGTCTAGAAACAAAAATAACAGATATTATATCAACTGATGAAATTGATTATGGAATATATGCTAACAAACAGTATGTTGATGTAAAAATTACTGCTAAAAATATGTCTGAAAATATTGTTGATAGCTTACTTTTAAAATATCAAAAATTATTGATAAATCGACTAGGTAGTTATGTTTATGCTTTAGATAAAAATATTGTAGAAGTGATAATAGATATTCTAAAAAGAAAAAATGAAACTATAGCAATAGCAGAGTCATGTAGTGGAGGAATGCTTACATCAATGTTTGTAAATATTGATGGAGTTAGTCATGTTTTAACTGAAGGAGTTGTAACATATAATAACCAATCTAAGGTAACTAGACTCGGGGTACATAATGAATCACTTTTAAAATATGGAGCTGTTAGTGAGCAAGTGGCAAAAGAAATGGCTAGTGGTGTTGCATTAAATTTAAATAGTGATTTAGGAGTTTCTATAACTGGTATTGCTGGAGAAACAGTGGAAAATAATCCGACAGGGCTAGTTTATATAGGGTTATCTTATCGCAACAAATCATTTGTAAAAAAATTAGATCTAACAGGTAATAGAAATACAATTAGAAGCCTTTCATGTTTAAATGCACTTGAAATGATATATGATATTATAAAGTAGGTGAGTATATGGATTATTCTTTAACTTCTGTTTTAACTGCTATTTCATTAACACTATTTGCAGGTCTTGCAACAGGTTTTGGCAGTGTGATTGCTTTAAAAGTAAAGAGACTGAATACAAAATTTTTATCATTAGTTTTAGGTTTTTCTGCAGGTGTAATGATATATGTATCATTTGTAGAATTATTATATGTTGCTAGAGGAGAACTTGCGTCAATATATTCTATGAAGATGGCAGACTTACTCACTGCAGTAGGTTTTTTTGGTGGGATTTTAATAACTGCTCTTATTGATAAAATTATTCCAAGTGATAAAAACCCTCACGAATATCATGAGATTGACGAGGAAACTTTAAATAAGAACCATTTACTTAGAACAGGCCTTGTTACAGCTCTTGCTTTGGCATTACATAATTTTCCAGAAGGCTTTGCAACATTTGCCAGTGCTCTTACAGATACAAAGTTGGGGATAAGTATTGCTATTGCTGTTGCAATACATAACATACCTGAGGGTATTGCTGTTGCAGTACCTATATACTATGCAACTGGGGATAAAAAGAAAGCATTTATTTATTCATTTTTATCAGGTCTTGCAGAACCTCTAGGTGCTATAATCGGATTCTTATTTTTGAGACCTTTTATGAATGATACTGTTTTTGCTATAGTATTTGCAAGTGTTGCAGGGATGATGGTTTTTGTATCATTAGATGAACTTTTACCTACAGCAGAAAAGTATGGGAAACATCATTATTCAATCTATGGAGTTGTATTAGGAATGGCTATTATGGCTCTTAGTTTAATAATTATATAATTATTAAATAAAATATAAAGCTTGATAATTTACCATTGCATTTAAGTGCTATATAGTATATAATAATGAAAATGGAAAAACGTATAATAATAGTGAAATGGACTATGAGTTTCTACCTTGCGCCAAAATGTGAGACTACGTTTATTTTTTTGTAGAAAGAAACTCTTTTTAGAGTTTTTTGCTATGTTTAAAGGAGGAATTTATGAAAAAATATTTAACTTTTGATGATGTACTTTTACTACCACATTACAGTGAAATTTTACCGAGGGATGTATTGCTTGATACTAAATTAACTAAAAATATTAGTTTGAGTACACCACTAGTTAGTGCTGCGATGGATACTGTTACAGAAAGTGAAATGGCTATAAGTATGGCATTGAATGGTGGAATTGGAATAATTCATAAAAATATGAGTGTAAATCAGCAAGTTGAAGAAGTAGAGAAGGTAAAAAACTACGATATTCTAATTAATAAATATCCATTTTATATTAATGAGAAAAGTGATGTTTACAAAGCTGTTGATATGATGGATGCATATCAAATATCTAGCATAATTGTAGTGGATGAGGACAAGTGTTTAAAAGGGATCTTAACACGTAAGGATGTAAAATATGTTGAAGACTATAGTGATTGTGTCACTAAGCATATGAGCAAAGAGGTTATAAGTGTTGGTGAAAATATAAATGCTGAAATGGCACTAGATATTGTGTATAAAACAAAACTTAGTAAAATACCAGTTGTAAATGAAAATAATGTTTTAGTTGGCCTTGTTACTATGAAGACATTGAAAAAGTATGATTTATATCCAAATAGAAGTGTGGATGTGAATGGTAGATTAATTTGCGGAGCAGCTGTTAGTGTAAATGACTCAACAATTGAACGAGTAGAGGCCCTTGTTAATGCTGGAGTAGATGTTATTGTAATTGATTCAGCTCATGGACATTCAAAGTCGATTCTTGACATGGCAACAACAATAAAAAAGAAATTTGATGTAGATTTAATTGTAGGTAATGTAGTGACTGCTGAAGCTGTTGAAGCACTTGCATCATGTGGTGTGGATTGTGTAAAAGTAGGTGTAGGAAGCGGAAGTATCTGTACTACAAGAATTATTTCAGGAGTAGGGGCACCACAATTAAGTGCTGTTATGGAATGTGTAAAAGCTGCTAAAAAAGTTGGAGTTACAATTATTGCTGATGGTGGAGTTAGATATTCAGGAGATGTTGTAAAAGCCTTAGCTGCAGGAGCAGATGCAATTATGCTTGGGTCGATTATGGCGGGACACGATGAATCTCCAGGTGAAGTCATTTCCATTGATGGTAAGAAATATAAGTCTTATGTAGGTATGGGAAGTGAAGTTGCGATGGAACGTGGAGGTGGAGATAGGTATTTTCAATCTAAAGTGAAAAAATATGTTCCAGAGGGAATTGAAGCTGTAAAAGAATATAAAGGTGCTGTAGATGATACCCTTTATCAAATTATAGGTGGAATAAAATCAGGGCTTGGATATTTAGGAGCTATTAGTTTGGAAAAACTTGTTGAACATGCTGAATTTGTAGAAATTACTAATTCTGGAATGAAGGAATCACATCCACACACAATAAATGTTACTAAATCTGCACCAAATTATGAAAATAAATAAAAACTATTGCGTAATGATTACGATTATGATATTATGTTTATAAGAGGTATTCCTCTTATAATTAAATGTGAAAAGTTTCAAAATAATCTTAATCTGTTAAAAGTAGCCTTTACCCTTTTTAACTTTTCATATTAATTTTGTTTTCCTTAAAGTATAGTGCTACTCCTTAATAATCTAAATAGTACTATATAAGTAAAAATAGTCCGTTAACAATTAGTTAGCGGATTTTTTTCGTAATAAAAAACACTTAGATAATTTCCTAAGTGCTAACAGATTTTTTACTTTTCGATTAATTTTATAATTGATTCTTTAGTAACATCGTACATTTTACTATCTTCTAAGTTAAACTTATATAGTACTTCTGAACTTCTAAATAAAGCAATCCCTGCCAGTTGAGATACAATATTTAGTGCAAATAGTTCATCTTTTTTAGCGTAATTATTTGTAATTTCGCCAAACACTCTATAAAATGTTTTTTCGTTTGTTTCTTCAGTTTCTAAATGCTTATTAATAAATATTTTATTTGGTGTTTCAATGTAATCAGTTAACCTTGGAACATTAACCCCAAACATAATATTATAATAATAATCCATATTTATACTAAATGTATAAACCGCATCAAGAGTAGTAACAAATTTTTCTTTTGGATCCGAAATATCTTTTACTGTTCTTTCAATAAACAAATTTAGCTCTTTAAAACCTTCTTCAATTAAAGCTAAAATGATCTCTCCCTTGCACTCAAAGTAGTAATATAATTTAGTCGCCGAGTAATTACATCTTTTTGCAAGAGTACGCATACTTAAGTCGTTGATGCCTTTTCTAGTAATGATGTCTAAAGCATTATCTAGAATGATCTTACGCTCGTATGCCACTTCTTCTTTCGTTTTTGGTTTTGGTGGCATTTCCAAACCCTCCTTTACTATGATTATGTTTCAATTATACACTAGTTTAGTTAAAAAATAAAGTAATATATAAAATAAACTTGATGTTGATATATATATGTTTGTGGAATAGAAAAGTGCTTAGTGATACACAAATAAATTTTTGTAATATATAGTGGGTTATGTTATAATGATATAAAGTAAAAGTGTTGTTTATAAATGATAAATCACATTATGAATGGAGTGTTTATGGAAGGAAATAATAATAACTATTATGAAAATATTGTAAAAGAAATCAAAGAACTAATTGCTAAAGAAGATCATGATAAAGCCTTTGATTTATTAAAAGAGGAACTCTCACAACCATATGTACCAAAAGAAATTTTAAGGGAACTTGAAAATATTTTTGAAAATGTATTTGTAGAAAAAGTGGTGTCTAAACAAGTTACTTTAGAAGAAGCAAAAAAGGCATTATCAACTCTTTCTATTGAAAATGTTGTTACAAACTTTTTCACATTGAATCTTAGAATGTTAACAGAAGAAATTTTGTATTATTTAAAAAATAGTGATGATTATTTAAGCATGAGTTTACTTATTTATCACTTAATTAATCAAGGAATTAATATGAATTTTACAATGACAAAATTTAATTTGACAAATACGTTTAATACACTTGATATTAATATGTTAGATGAAGAACTTATGGTGAAATATATGGATTTATTTGAAAAAGAATTTGAAAAAACTCCAGTTTATGTAAAATATTGTAGTGATATTTTAAATTACTATTTTCTTGTAACATTTCCATTTAAATTAGATAATGATTTTGAATTGTATAGTGAAGTTGTAAATTATGTGAAAAATGTTAGCGGGATTGATACTTTAAAAAATAATGAAGAATTTATTAATATTATAGAATATGGAGGAATATAATATGGAAAAAATAAAAGAATATGCTAAATTGATTGTTGAAGTAGGATTGAATGTCAAAGAAGGGGAAAATGTAATTATTACTTCTCAAATTTCTACTCCTGAACTTGTATATCATGTAATGGAAGAATCATATGCAGCTGGTGCACGTGAGGTTGTTGTTAGATGGATTGATGATACTGTGAGTAGAAAGAAATTTTTAAATGATAAAGATGAAGTATTTGATAATATTCCACAATGGAATGTAGAATATTTTAATCACTACGATGCCATGAATTCTAACTATTTAAATATTTATTCAAGTGACCCTGAGGCATTAAAAGGTGTTGACAATTCACGCATTATGAAAATGAGTAAATTGACAAATGAAGCACTTAGTGAGCATGTAGGGGCTGTCATGGGAAATGCACAATCTTGGTGTGTTGTGAGTGTTCCAAACAAAGCATGGGCTAAAAAGGTATTTCCTGATTTGAGTGAAGAAGTAGCTGTTTCAAAACTTTGGGATTTAATTTTTGATATTGTTCGTGTAGGAGACTCTAAAGCAAGCTTTAGATGGGAAAAGCATTTAGAGAATATGGCTAGAGTTAACAAAGAGATGAACTCTCAAACTTTTGAAAAATTACATTTTAGTTCAGAGTCTGGAACAGACTTATACGTAGGGTTAGTAAAAAATCATATTTGGTGTGGAGGAAGCGAAAAAAATATCACTACAGGTAAATACTTTGTTGCAAATATGCCAACAGAAGAAAGTTTTACAATGCCTAATGCTATGGATGTTAATGGTGTTGTTTACAATACAAAACCACTTAGCTATAATGGTAGTTTAATAGATAATTTCAAACTGGTTTTTAAAGATGGAAAGGTAGTTGATTTTAGTGCTGAAGTGGGAGAGGATGTTTTAGCTTCAATGCTTGCAACAGATGAAGGTGCATCTCGCCTTGGAGAAGTAGCACTTGTTTCTAATGATTCTCCAATTTCACAAAGCAATGTATTATTTTATAATACTTTGTTTGATGAAAATGCTTCATGTCATTTAGCATTAGGACGAGCATATCCTATTAACATTGCAGATTATGAGCAATTAAGTGATAGTGATAAACAGGAAATTGGTATCAATACTTCTGCTATTCATGTTGATTTTATGATCGGAGATTCTACGACTAGAGTTGTAGGGATAAAGGGTAATAGTGAAGTTGTAGTGTTTGATAATGGTAGCTTTGTGTTATGATTTTAACAGCAGAGCAAATTGAAGAAATAAAAAATTTGATAATCAAAAATGAAAAAGCAGCAGTAATAAGACTTGTAGAACTTACAGGCTGTGATGAATATGATGCTAAGTGTTTAGTAGAAGATTATGATTATGAAACTGATTTTGAGTTATTGCTCGATAAATACTGGATAGAAAGACGAGAAAATATTAGTGATTTAGACTTAGAAACTCCAAAATTATCAAAAAAGGAGTTTTTAAGTTTAACCAGGATTTTTTTACCATCTTTTATAGTGATTGTTATTGCTATAATATTAATAATTAAATTTAGGTAATTTGGAGGAATTATATGGTTGCTACACTCTTAGACTGTTTCTTAATTATTGTTGGAACAATTCTTGGAATAGTTTTTAAAAAATTTATAGGTGAGAGATACAATAAGCTGGTTATGGAAGCAATTGGATTGTCTATTATTGCATTAGGTATCTCACAAGCAGTAGGGTCACTTTTAGATAAAGATGCACATCCATTATTATTTATTGTTGCTATGGTGTTAGGTAGAATTATCGGAGAAGTTTTAAACCTTGATAGAAAAATCAAGCAAATTGGATATTTTCTAAAGTCAAAAGTAGCTGGTGGAGATGAAACCTTTAGTGAAGGTTTTATCACTGCAAGTATTCTTTTTTGTGTAGGAACTTTAACAATAGTTGGAGCAATTAAAAGTGGAACAGAAGGAGATAATTCAATTCTTTATGCTAAGAGTATTTTAGATGGAGTTACAGCACTTTTTCTAGCTGCTTCATTTGGAATAGGGGTAATGTTTTCTTCTATATCTGTTATTGTTGTACAAGGTGGGCTAGTTTTAATTTCAAGTTATGTTGCTGATTATGTTACGGATGATATGCTTCGTGAAATATCTATTGTTGGAGGACTTATATTGATTGCAATTGGAATTGATATTTTAGGAATAAGATCATTTAAGATAAGCAATTATTTGCCATCAATTGCAATCCCAGTTATTTATTATTTAATTGTATAAATAATATGTAAATATGGTA
Organism: Bacilli bacterium; assembly: GCA_047973085.1. Classification (GTDB taxonomy): domain Bacteria; phylum Bacillota_I; class Bacilli_A; order JBKEDG01; family JBKEDG01; genus JBKEDG01. Next base: position 10,594 of record JBKEBI010000005.1, read on the forward strand.
TAATTGAAGTAATAGTTTAAGTGAGGTACAATTATGGGATATGTTGTAAAAATTAATGAATTTGAAGGTCCTTTGGATTTACTTTTACATTTAATAAAATCTAGTGAAATTGATATTTATGAAATTTCAATTTTTGACGTTACTAGGCAATATATCAATTATATTAAAGAAATGGAGAAATTAAACTTGGAAATTGCAAGTGAATATTTAGTTATGGCTGCAGATTTAATTAGAATTAAATCTGCTATGCTTTTACCTAAGTCTCCAAAAGAGGAAACTGAAGAAGTTGAACATGATCCAAGACAGCAACTAATTGAAAAGTTAGTTGAATATAAAAAGTATAAAAATATAAGTGAAGAATTTGAAGAATTTAAGAAAGATCGTGAAAAAGTTTATACTAAAGTTTATAACGATGAATTTGAAATTAAAACTCCTATCATAATTGATACTAATATAAATTCCTTTGATTTATTAAAAGCATTAAATAAGATGAAAAGAAGAAAAGAGTCATTAAAACCACTTACTACTGTAATTGAAAAAAGTGAGGTTAGTGTAGAAGAGAGAATGGATAGTTTGTATAGTCATTTAAAAACTATAAATAAAGTAGAAAGTTTTACAACACTTTGTGCAGAATATGAAAAAAGTTATGTTATTACTACTTTTCTTGCAATTTTAGAGCTTGTAAAGGAAGATAAGATAAAGATATTTGGTATTAGTGAGGATGATTTTGAAGTAAGTATTCTAAATTAATTATGGAGGTTGCTATGGTAAATTATGTTGCAGTTATAGAAGGCTTGTTATTTTTAAAAGGTGATGAAGGAGCTTCTGTTAAAGAGATATGCTATTGTTTAGAAGTTCCAGAAAATGAGATTCTTGCCTATATAGAACAATTAAAAAATAAATACATGAGCGAAGATTCTGGGCTTTGCATACATATGCTAAATGAAAATTATCGTATAATGACAAAGTCTGATTTTGCTACTTATTATAGCAAAATTTTAGAGAATCCAATTACTCAAAAATTAAGTAATGCTGCACTTGAAACTTTAGCGATTATTGCATATAAGCAACCTATTACAAGAGCAGAAGTTTCAGATGTGCGAGGAGTTAATAGTGATGGAATTATGAAAAGTTTGACTGCAAGAAATCTTATTTATGAAAGTGGAGTACTTGAAGCAGTTGGAAAACCTATTTTATATAACACTACGAATGAATTTTTAGACTTATTTAATTTAAGTGATTTGGACGAATTACCATCAATTGATAATTTTCTTGTTGATGAGGAAGTTGAATACGGGCTTTTTGATTTACGCTTTAATGAAAATGAGAGTGAAGAAAAATTTGAGGATTCAAATGAGTAATGTTAAGGTTAATGTTACTTTAGAAAAACAAATATTTTTGAGTGACAATGGTTATCAAATTGCTAAATGCGTGGATGTTGACAGCGATGAATCACACATGCTAGTAGGGCATTTTTTACCATTAAAAGAGTCCCAAACTTATAGTGTTTCTGGAGTTATAAAAGAACATACTAAATACGGTGAACAAATAGAGGTTACTAGTGTAGAAAAATACGTTATTAATGATTGTGATAAACTTGTTGATTATCTTTCAGGAGGATTATTTTTTGGTATTGGAAAAGTAACTGCTCAAAATATTGTTGATCTTCTTGGTGAGTCTGCAATAGAAAAAATTTTAGATGAAGAAGAAGTTTTATATAATGTAAAAAATTTCAGTATTAGAAAAGCTAAGAAGTTAAGTTCAAAACTAAGAGAACTAAATGATACGGATAATGCATTTAATTTATTGCTTAATGCTGGATTTAGTCAAAAAATAGCTTCTAAGATTTATAGTAATTATGGAGATAAGATTAAAGATATTTTATCAGATGATCCTTTTGTTATTTATTATGAAGATCCGTATAAATATAGAATTAAAGCCTTCTATGATGTATGTAGGAACCTTAATATTAAAAGTGATGATTTAAGGTATATAGCTGCAAAGGTTTATGAATATATAAATGAATATACATTTAACACTGGAGATACATACGTTACATTTCAAGAATTAGAGATTTTTGAGGATGCTACTTCGGCAGTTGAATATTTGAAGGCAATTAACATACTTGAAGTAGTTCAAGATAAAGTGATGATCATGCGTATGTATGAAGCAGAAAAAACCATTGCACACTTTATTAATCAAAATGCAAAGAGTGCCGAAGAAGAGATGCCATTTGATTTTAGTGATGAATTGAATATTTTTTGTAAAAGTAGAAATATTATGTTTTCTCCTGAGCAAGAAAATGCGATTAAGAATTCTTTTTTGAATAAGATTAGTATAATTACTGGCGGACCAGGAACAGGTAAGACTACAATTATAAGTGCAATTTGTAAAATTTTTATTAATGCATATAGCTTAGATTTAGGAGATAGTATTTTTGAAAGTGAACTTGTTTTACTTGCTCCAACAGGTAGGGCGGCAAAACGTATGAATGAACAGACTATGATAAGTTCTGCGACTATTCACAGGTATTTAAAGTGGGATATTGGAAATAATTCATTTGAGTATAATAAAAATAATAAAAGCAATGCTAAAGTTGTAATTATTGATGAAGTTAGTATGATAGATACATATTTATTTTCTAATTTAATTGATGCACTTAGAGAAGATGTAATTGTTATTTTAATTGGAGATGATATGCAACTTTCTTCAGTTGGATCTGGTGATATTTTACATGATATAATTAAATCAGAAAAAATATATGTGTCTGAGTTAAACAAGGTTTATAGACAAGACGATGATAATTTGGTTAGTTTTATGCATGATATAAGAAATTTTGAAATTCCTAAAGATTTAACTAGTAAATATATTAATAGAAATTTTATTATGTGTTCTAGTGAGAAAATTTATGATACTATTTATGATATAGTGTGTAAAATTAAAAATAAAAATCTTGATATATTTGATTTTCAGTTTCTAGTGCCAATGTATAAAGGTTTGGTAGGAATTGATAATATAAATAAATTGTGTCAGTCTATCTTTAACGAAGAAGATGGTAGTAAGAAAGAATGTACAGTTGGCAAGATAAATTTTAGAGTAGGTGATAAGGTAATTATTACTAAAAATTATCCTAATGAGAATGTATATAATGGAGATTTAGGAATTATAAATAATATTTTATATAAAGAAAATAAGTTGTTTATTTCTATATTGTTTGAATCACGAAGTGTTGAATTTACTGGAGAAGATTTATATTCTATTGCTCATGGATATGCCATAAGTATCCATAAGTCACAAGGGAGTGAATTTAAACACGTTATTTTACCAATTACTATTGCTTATAGTAAAATGTTAAAACATAATTTAATTTATACAGGAATTACGAGAGCTAAAGACAGTTTATTAATTGTGGGACAAGAAAGTATTTTTGTTAATTCTGTTTGTAATAATGTAGTTGAAAGCCGAAGAACAAATTTAGTTAATTTAATAAAAAATAGTCTGGTAAGCCCATTTGATTTTATATAGGAGGAAATTATGGAAAATAAATATTTAATTAAAAGATTAGAAAGGTGGTTTAGAGTAACAGGGCCACTTATTACAATTATTTTGGTCGTATTATTATATAATTTACTTTCGGATAAGAAAACAATTAGTGTAATAATAAATACTTTATCTCCTTTTTTATTCTCATTCTTAATTGCGTGGTTGCTTAATCCAATGGTTGTTGCACTTTGTGATAAGTTTAAAATGAAAAGATGGATGGGAACTGTTATTGTAATTATTGGTATTGTAGGTGTTATTACTTTGCTTATCATTTGGTTTGTTCCTCAATTGACAAAGCAGTTTGAATTCTTAAATGAATACTTACCAAATATAATTCCAGATATTACTGAAAACATTGAAGAATTTACTTATAAAATTAATATTAATCTTGATAATGAATATATTCAGAGTATAACTGAAGAGATTACTAATAGTTTTTCAAAACTATTTTCTAGCAGTATAAAACTTATTACATCTTCATTTTCAGTTGTAAGTGGCATTGTTTCAGCAATTTTTATAGGTTTAATGATGTTAATGGCAGGAATATATATTCTTATTGATTTTGATAAATTTTCAGCTGCTGTAGATAGCATTGTTCCTAGTCGCTTCAGAGAAGATTTTGAATTTTTAAGAGATGAAACAAATCGTGTTGTAATTGGTTATTTAAGAGGTTTAATAATTGAAACTATCATTGTTGGAGCACTTGCTTATATTGCATTTTTACTATTAGGTATTGAAGGAGCATTGGTATTTGGTGTAATAATTGGTATAACAAATATTATTCCATATTTTGGACCTTATCTAGGTGCAATTCCTGTAGCAGTTTTTGCGCTAACCGATTCAGTGAGATTGTTTATGATTGTAGTCGTAATTGTAATTGTTGTTCAACAAATAGATGGGATAGTTGTAAAGCCAAAAGTATTTGGAAAAACAACAGATGTTCATCCTTCAATTAGTATTATAGCAATAATTCTTTTTGGAAGAATATTTGGGTTTATAGGTGTGATTTTTGCAATTCCAATTGCTGGGTTTACAATAATAATAATTAAATTTATATATAAGAAGCTTGTGAATAAATATCCAGAAGTATTAAAGTAGGTGAAAAGATGAAAACAGTTGAAATTAGAAATTTATTTCTAAAATATTTTGAAGATAAAAATCATATGATAGTTGAGAGTGCACCACTTGTACCAATTAATGATCCTAGTTTACTTTGGATTAACGCAGGTGTTGTACCGATGAAAAGGTATTTTGATGGTAGTGAAATCCCTCGTAGCCCAAGAATAGTTAATTCTCAAAGATGTATTAGAACAAATGATATTGAAAATGTAGGGTATACTGCAAGGCATCACACTTATTTTGAAATGTTGGGAAATTTTAGTATAGGAGATTATTTTAAAAGAGAGGCAATTTTTTATGCTTATGATTTTTTGACATCCAATGAGTGGTTGGGACTTGAGATTGAAAAACTGTATATTACATATTATCCAAGCGATATTGAAACTAAGGATATATGGTTGGACTTAGGAATAGATCCAAGCCATTTAATTTCTTTAGATGGAAATTTTTGGGAAATTGGAGAAGGGCCATGTGGACCTTGTACAGAAATATTTTATGATCGAGGAAGTAAATATGATTCTCGTGGGATAGAGTTACTAGAGAATGATATTGAAAATGATCGCTATATTGAAATTTGGAATGTTGTATTAAGTCAGTTTAATAGCAGTGATGAGTTAGAAAGAAAGGATTATCCAGAACTTCCTAGTAAAAATATTGATACTGGTATGGGACTTGAGCGTATTTCTTGTATTATGCAAGATACTCCTACTAATTTTGAGATTGATATTTTTAAAGTAATTATTGATAAAATATCAGAACTTTCTAATATTGAATATAATGGAAGTCCAGAGTTTAAAGTTATAGCAGACCATATCAGAACATTATGCTTAGCAATAAATGATTCTGCATTGCCTTCAAATGAAGGGAGAGGATATGTGCTTCGTAGAATTCTTAGAAGAGCGGTTAGATATGGAGTTAAGCTTGGTTTTGAAGAACCATTTATGTATAAATTAGTGAATGTTGTATGTGAGTCCTTACCATTTTATGATTTCAAAGAAAATATTTCTATGATAGAAACTATTATAAGAAATGAGGAAGAGAAATTCTATAAAACATTGGCACTGGGAGAAAAAAAACTTGAGGATTTTATAAAAGTAGGTAAAATTAGTGGAGAAGAAGCATTTTTATTGTATGACACATTTGGCTTTCCAATTGAATTAACAACTGAAATTGCTACTGAGGAAGGCATTAGTGTTGATATTAAAGAGTTCAATCAATATTTAGAAGAACAGAAAAATCGTTCAAGAAATTCACGAGATGAGGATCATGGGATGCTTACACAAAATGAAATACTTCTTAATTTGAAAGTTGATAGCAAGTTTATTGGTTACGATACTCTACAATCAAACTGTAATATAATTGCAATTATTAAAGATAATCAACTTGTAGATAGTGCTATAGGTGAAATGACCTTAATTTTAGATAATACACCTTTTTATGCTGAAAGTGGAGGACAAGTTTCTGATCGAGGAATGATTGATGATTTGGAAGTTTTAAACGTAATCAAAGCTCCACATGGACAACACCTTCATTTAGTAAATAGTGATCATGAAGTTATGCTAGGAAGCTGTAATGCATCTGTTCATGTTGAATTTAGAGAAAGTGTTACAAAAAATCATAGTACAACACATCTACTTAATTATGCTCTTAAATCATATTTTGGGGAGCATATTAAACAACAAGGGTCGTATGTTTGTGAGGAATATTTGCGCTTTGATTTTATGCATTATGAAACAATTACAGATGAAGATATTGTTAATATTGAGAACCTTGTTAATGAATACATTACAAACTGGAATGAAGTATTAATTGAAGAAATTCCAATTGATGAGGCAAAAGATAAAGGTGCAGCAGCATTGTTTGGTGAAAAATATGGAGATATTGTTAGAGTTGTTAAACTTGGAAATTCGCTAGAATTATGTGGCGGATGTCATGTTGAAAATATTAGTGGTATTAATAATTTTGCGATAGCAAGTTTTGAATCAAAAGGTAGTGGAATTTATCGAATTTTTGCTACTACTTCAAATCATGTCAAGACATTGCTTGAAAAATCGCTTGCTACTATTATTGATGGCAATGAAGAACTGATTGAAAAAATTATAGAGAGCAGTAACCAGCTAGGTGGTACTAATGATAATTATGAAGCAATTATTACAAAATTTGAGACAATAAAGAGTAATTTGCAGACATATATTAATCGTGTGGAACTTAATGAAATAAAAGACGAATTATCAAAAATTAAAAAAAGTATTGATAAAGCAGTAAAAGAACAAGCTCAAAACATTGACAATATTGATATCAATATTGAAGATTACATTAATGGCAATAAGGCAATATTTAGGATCAATGGGATTGGGATTGATGCAGTAAAACGTATTGTTGATGATGCTTTTGAAAAATATAAACTGGATTTGATTTTTGTTGCACTAGTAACTGATAAGGTAGTATTTTTATCTAAAGCTAGTGATAATGCTATTTCTAGTGGAATTAACTGTGGGAGTTTAGTTAAAGAAGCAGCTGTAATTTGTGATGGAAATGGTGGAGGAAGAGCCAATTTTGCTCAAGCTGGTGGTAAAAATGTTGAAAAAGTTGAAGAAGCTTTGAGAAAAATTGAGGAATTAGTATAATTTAATTGTTAAAAAATGGTATTTTTGTTATACTAATATTGAAATGAGGTGGAATTATGAGTCAGATAGAAAAAACTCAAAAATTTAAAATCATGAATAAAGACTACGATGTTAAAGGTATTTTGGTTGAGGTGTATGGAGCATTAGAGGAAAAAGGATATAATCCTATTAACCAAATTGTTGGATATTTAATCAGTGGAGATCCTGCGTATATTTCTAACCATAAGAATGCTAGAAATGTTATTCAACAGCTAGATCAAGAGGAAATTTTAGAAGAGCTTGTTAAAAAGTATATTGAAAATGAAAGATAAAATTATCGGATTAGATTTAGGAACTAAAACTTTAGGAGTCGCAATTAGTGACTCTTTTGGTATGATGGCTCATGGATATGAAACCTATACTTTTAAAGAAAATCACTTTACTCAAGCAGCAACTTATGTATGCGAATTAGCTACGAAAAAACGAGTTAAAAAAGTAGTGCTAGGATATCCTAAGAATATGGATAATAGTATTGGTGAGCGAGCAAAAATGTGTGAAAGATTTAGTGAGCGCTTAAATAGCATTTGTGATTTAGAAGTAGTTTTAGTTGATGAGAGAATGACGACTATGATGGCAAATAATATTTTGAGTAGTGGTAATGTAAAAGGAAAAAACAAAAAAAAATATGTTGACAAAATAGCTGCACAGCTTATTTTGCAAAGTTATTTAGATCAAAAAGGAGATTAGTTATGAATGATGATAAAATTGTAATAATTACAGAAGACGGGAGTGAGAAAGAATTTAATATTTTGTTTTCTTTTTCATTAGAAGAATTTGGTAAGGACTATGTTGCTTATTTTGCAGAGGGAGAAGAGGAGCTATATGTAAGTAGTTATGTTCCTGAAGATGAAGGTGGTAAATTAGATAATATCACTGATGAAAATGAATGGGATAGAATTGAAGAAGTAATAGAAGCATTTTTATTGGAGGATGAAGTTGAAGAGGCGTAATAAATTATTAATTATTTTATTAGTTATAGTTATACTGCTGGTAGGATCTATTTTTATTGGCGATAGAATGTATAAAAGTAATCAAGAATTAAACATCTCTAATGAAGGCTATACTATTAGTGTTGAAGAGGGAGCAACAGTTCAAACTGTTGTAGATCAACTAGTTACAGATGAAATTGTTGAAAGTGAATTTATGACAAAGATGTTTCTACGTTTAAATAGTGAATATAGTGCTGTAATGATAGGCGTATATACTTTTGAAAAAGGAACAACTTTAGAGGAAATGTGGACAGATTTTTCAAGAGGACAGCAAGGTGAATATAAACAATTTCAAATTATTGAAGGTGAAAGTATTACAGTTTATGCACAAAAACTTGCATTAGCTTTAGGAGATGAATCAAGAAGTGATGAGATTTTAGAGTTTTGGAACAGCAGTGATTTTGTAAATTCTGTGATTAATGATTATGAATTTATTACTGATGATATTCTTGATCCATTAATATATTACCCACTTGAAGGTTATTTTAAACCGGATACTTATTTATTTGGAGAACATGAATTTACATTTGAAAATTTAGAATTTATCACTAGGTATATTTTAGATGGGAGAAAAGCAGATTACGAAGCAATTTATAACTCTAGCAATGGATATAATGAATATACAACTAATTTTCATGAAGTAATAACATTGGCTTCAATAATTGAGCGTGAAGCAAGTTCGCTTGAGGATAGAAAAATTGTTGCTGGAATATTTATTAATCGTCTTGCAGCTGGGGATAGTCTTGGAAGTGACATTACGACATACTATGCTGAACAAATACCAATATATGAACGTGATTTAACTCAAGAAGAATTAGATGAAAATAATGGCTATAATACGAGAGGTAGCTTAATTGGGCTGCCTGTTGGACCTGTTAATAATCCAAGTAAAGATAGTATAGATGCAGCGCTTAATTATACTAGTACAGATTATTATTATTTTGTTTCAGATAAAAATGGAAAAATGTATTATAGAAAAACTTTTAGTGAACATGAGGCAATTATTACAGAACTGAAGGAAAATGATTTATGGTACACATGGGACGAATAGAAGCATTAGAAGAGTATGCTAAAATAAATGATATACCTATTATTGAGAAAGATGGGATTAAATTTTTAGAAAATTTGATTTTAGAAAATAATGTGCAAAACATTTTAGAAATTGGTAGTGCTATTGGTTATAGTGCAATAAAAATGGCTTTATTAAATGAGCAGATAAATGTTACTACAATTGAAAAAGATATAGAAAGATATAAAATTGCAGTTGGAAATATAAAAAAATTTGAATTAGAAAAACGCATTGATATTTTAAATATTGATGCTTTTGATTTTAATACAAGTAAAAAGTTTGACCTGATTTTTATAGATGGTGCTAAAAGCCAGTATACTAAATGGTTTAAACTATATAGTAATTTTTTAAATGATAATGGAATGATTATTTGTGATAATTTATATTTCCATGGTCACGTAGAAAATTATGATAATATTAAAAGTAGAAATTTAAAACAATTAGTTAGAAAAATAAGAGAATTTATCCTATTTCTTAAAGAAAATGATGACTTTAAAACAAATTTTTATGATGTAGGTGATGGAATCAGTGTTTCAAAGAGGGTGAAGTAATGGAATATTTTGTTGTAGCAAATGATTTAGAACATGTAAAAATGCTTTCAAAAATAAATGTTAACACTATTATTGTTAGTTCGAAATATAGTAGCTATAGAAATGAATTTACTTTATCAGAGATTGAAGAAAGCCTTAAAATATTCTCTAATTTATATGTTTCAATTTATGATTTAATTAGTGAAAGTATTATAGAAGATGTTACGAACTATATTGATAATTTACTAGATATTGGAATAAAAAATTTTATTATAAATGATTTAGGATTAATCTACTATTTACAAAAATTCAATGTAAATATAATTTATGACAATATTACTATTACTACCAATTATGAAATGATTAATATTTTAAGTGATTTTGGAATAGATAACTTTGTAATTGGAAGAGAAACTACATTGAAAGAAATTAATGATATTGCAGCTAATACTACCGCAAACACAATTGTACATATTCAAGGAATGTTTCCAATTTTCACTTCAATTAGAAGTTTGATAAGCAATTACTTTGAGGTGAAAAATATAGATTTAACAGCTGAAAAACTATCACTTTATCAAAGAGATAGACAAGTTAAATATCCAATTATTGAAAAATCAAATGGCGTTGTTATGTTTAGTAGCTATGAACAATGTGGTATTGAAGATATAGCTAAAATGAGTGTTGACTTTTTGTTAATCGATCAACCGTTTGTAGAGAATAGTACAAACATTAATATTGTAAAAATGTATCAAAATTATTTAAGCTATACTATTGATGATATTACTGAAATTAGTAATTATAGGCAGAGTAGGGGGTTCTTTTACAAAAAGACAATGTATAAATTATGATGAAACCAGAATTATTAGCTCCTGCAGGAGATCTCGAAAAATTAAAAATAGCAATTTTATATGGTGCAGATGCAGTCTTTATTGGTGGACAAGAATATGGGTTGCGTGCTAATGCATCTAATTTTAGTATTGCAGATATTAAAGAAGCTTGCGATTATGCACATAGTAATGATGCTAAAGTATATATTACAACGAATATATTTTTTCATAATGAAAATATTGAAGGCTTTGTTGAATATATAAAATTGTTAGAAGAAGCAGGTATTGATGCCTTTATATGTGCTGATATTTATGCAATTAGGCAAATTAAGGCTCATACCGATGTTGATATTCATTTAAGTACTCAACAATCTGTAATGAATAAATACAGTGCCCAATTTTTTAAGGAACTAGGTGTAAGTAGAATAGTACTAGCAAGAGAATGTAATAGAGAAGAAATTATGAGTATAAAAAAAGCTAGTGAACTAGAGATTGAGGTATTTATTCACGGTTCAATGTGCATTGGGTATAGTGGTAGATGTATGCTTAGTAACCATATGACTGCTCGTGATGCAAATCGTGGTGGGTGTAGTCAAAATTGTAGATGGGAATATGAAATAGTAGATAAAGAGCGAAATTTGTCTAGTTTATTTGGAAATTTTTCTATGAATCCAGATGATTTAACTCATGTTGAATTTATTCATGAACTTTGTGAAATGGGAATTGAGAGCTTAAAAATTGAAGGTAGAATGAGGTCAATATATTATATTGCTAATGTTGTTCATATCTATAGAACAATTATTGATAAAGTATATGCAGATAATTACGAATATGATAAAACATATTTAAATGGTCTTTTAAAAAGTGCTAATCGTCATATTTCTTCTCAGTATTTTGATGGAATTCCTAATTATAAAGGACAAAATTTTGGTGGAAGAGATGAAAACCCTTCAAAAGATTTTTGTGGAATAGTTATTGAGTATAAAAATAATCTACTGAAATTAGAGCAAAGAAATTATTTTAAAGTTGGGGATATACTTGAATTTATTAGACCAAAAAAGGAAAGTGTAGAATTAGTAGTTAGTAAAATGTATAATTCAAAAATGGAAGAAATTGAAGTTGCAAGACACCCACAAGAAATTATTTATATTCCTTGTGAATTGGACTTATTCTCAAACTGTATAGCGAGGAAGAAATAACATGAATATAAATAAGACTATTAAAAATTTAGAAAACAGAGGTTACAATGTTATTTTTATTGAAGATAAAAATAATGCTCTTGAAGTAATTATGAATCATATTGATCAAGATGAAGTGATTGCTTTTGGAGGAAGTACTACTTTAAGCCAGCTAGGAGTTGTTGATTATATTTTAAATAATGATTATAAAGTACTCAATCGTTATCAAAAAGGTCTTAGTAATGAAGAAATACATGAAGTTGAGCGTCGAAGTTTACTTAGTGACATTTATATAACAGGTACGAATGCAATTGCAGAAACTGGAGAGCTAGTTAATATTGACGGAAAAAATAATCGTGTTGCAGCGCAGATATTTGGTCCAAAAAGAGTTTTTTTAGTAACAGGAATTAACAAAATATGTAGTAATTTAGATGATGCAATTGATCGTGCTAAAAACTATGCTGCACCAATTAATGCAAAGCGTTTTGAGGGGAAATTTACAACAGGATGTATGAATAGTGGTGTTTGTAATAACTGTATAGGGTCTACAACTATTTGTAAAACAACAGTTATTACAAGAAGGGTAGCAGAAGTTGGAAGAACAACTATATTTTTAATTAATGAAGATTTAGGATTTTAGCAATGTCAACTACTTTTAATTTTTAGTTGACATTGCTTTTTTATTATTATATTATATAAGTGGTGATTATATGCTTAAGGAAAAAATATTAGAATATTTTATGAAAAATGATGAACAAATTACGCTTTCAAAGTTATCTACAGAATTTAATGTTAGTAGAAACGCTTGTTGGAAAGCAATTAACAAGCTTATTGATGATGGATATGAAATACATGCTGATAAAAAAAAGGGGTATACATTTAAGAATAATGATATACTCAGTATTACATCAGTCAATTTATACAGTAAGTATTTTAAATGTGTAAAAGTATTTGATAGTATAGATTCTACAAATACTTATATGAAAAGTTTAAATGACTTAGAAAATAATACTGTCATAGTGAGTAATATGCAAACTAATGGAAGGGGGAGAAGGGGTAAAAGTTTTATTTCTGAAAAAGGAAAAGGTGCTTATTTTACTTTCTACATAAAAGATTATATCGATACTGGTGATATTACTTTTATTACCATTTGTACTGCAGTAGCTATAAGAAGATGCTTAAATGAAGTCTACAATTTAAACACTGATATTAAATGGTTAAATGATATATATTATAAAGGTAAAAAACTTGCAGGTATCTTAACAGAAGCAACACTTAGCGCTGAGGAATTATGTGCAAATGAATTATTTATCGGTATTGGTATTAATACTTTACAAGTTAGTGATTCTATTGCTGATTTTGCCACTAGTTTAGAAGAAGCATTAAATTTAAAGATTAATAGAAGTGAATTAATTGGAAATATTTTAAACTATTTCAAAATAGTATATGATGAGTGTTTTAAAAATAATGGCAAATATAAAATTTTAAAAGAGTATAAGTCTTATCAATTTATAATTGGAATGCAAGTTAAAGTTGAAAGACATGGAGAAATATCAAATGCGACTGTAAAATCAATCAATGATTATGCAGAACTTATTGTTGAAATTAATAATCAAGAGTTTATTTTAAATTCGGGTACAATTATTTTAAAAGGAGAAAACGATGAATGCTAAGAGTTTAGTTAGAATATCTTTATTTAGTGCATTAACAGCAATTTTATCTCAAATATCCATTCCTATAGGGCCAGTTCCAATTTCTTTGGGAACATTTGCAGTATATCTTACAGCAGTGTTTCTAACGCCAAAAGAAGCTTTTTATTCTCAAGTGGTATATTTAATCTTGGGAATAATTGGAATTCCTGTTTTTAGTGGTTTTGGGTCAGGACTTTCTCATCTTATGGGATATACAGGCGGTTTTGCGATTAGTTATCCAATTGTTGCTTTTATTTGTAGCCTTAGTGTTAAATATTATAGAGACAATTATAATGCGATCATTTTATTTTTAGGGTTTATTTTTGCGACTTTAGTATGCTATTTATTTGGGGTATTGTGGTTTTCAAATGTTACTAAAATTGATATGTTTAGTGCTTTATATATTGTGGTTTATCCTTTTATTCTTTCAGACTTGATAAAAATTACAATTTCTATTTTTATTGCTAAAAGAATTGAGAGTAATTAAGTATTATAATTGACTGAATGATAATTAATGTATTATAATAATATTAAATATGGGGGTATTTATGGAGATTACGAGTGTTCGGTTAGTGGAAGTTAACAAAGAAATGTCAAGATTAAAAGCAATTGCAACGATAGTTTTTGAAGATGTTTTTGTGGTAAGAGATATCAGAGTTATTGAAGGGGATAATGGACTATTTATTGCTATGCCATCATTTCAATTACCAAATGGAAATTTTAAAGATATTTGTCATCCAATTAATAATGACTTTCAAGATTATATTTCTAAGTCGATTATAGAAGAATATCAAAAACAGTATGTAGAGTAAATTTGTTTACTCTATTTTAATGTAGAAAGAGGGTTTTATGAAACAAATTTTTTTAGCAGTAATACTAATTGTAATTTTTTGCTTTTTTGTACCTTTTGTTCAAGTATATGTAGTAAGGTTTTTAAAAAAGCTTGATGATAGAAAAGAATATATGAATTATAAATTTAAAATTGACAAAAATCATGATGAAATAACAATTGAATATTTAGTTTGGCAAGATAAAAAATTGGCTGAAATTAAAAGTAGATATAGCAAAAAAATAGTTTATAATAATATGGAATATTCTGTACTTTCGTACACAGAAAATAACCATGTTGAAAATGGCCTTTATTTTAATAAATGCATTAAATTTATTGTAGAAGAACTAAAATAATACTTTGTTCCAAAGTAAAAACTACTAAATATTTAGTAGTTTCAGGTTGTCGACAAAGACAGTGACATTTACCCTATATTGGGAAGTGTCACTGTCTTTTCGTATATTTATATATATATTGGTGATTTTACGTTATTATCACTATATACTACCTATTTTCCTATGCTCTTATAGCCATTTTCTTCAGATTCATGCACGCAAATATTAAGAGTAGTTCATCTTTGACTCTCTTCTTACCTCGTTTTTTTGTATACCTTAATCCATGCAACTCTTTTCCATCTGCAAATACTCTCTCTATTGTTTGACTTCGTTTCCTGTACAAGTCTTTGCTTCCTATTGTATGTCGAATATCCTCAGCTTGGTCCATGTAATCCTGCCATACATGTCTCGTGTATACCTTTACATCATTTTCACTCTCTGTACACTTATATTTACTTGGACAACTTTTACAGTCTTTTGCTCTACTTTTGTAAATTCTATAACCTTCTCTATCAGTTGTTGAGTATTTTAATATCTTATTTTCTGGACATATCACATCATCATCAAACTCATCATATACAAAATCATACTTCTTGAAAAATCCTCTTTTTGTCATTGGTCTTTTATATGGAGTAATGGGTACTTGATTATTATCTAGAATCATTTTCATTATTATTGGTATCTTATATCCAGCATCTAGTCCTATATGTACAATATCTTTATAATTACTAACCAATCTTCTGTATAAAGGATTAACTATTGTGCTATCATGCTCACTTCCGTTACCTAACTCAAAATCTAATATGTAATTGTTAATATCACATGCTACATTTGCATTATAAGTAAATACAACTTTATGATCACCTTTATGGAATATACCACAATCTGGATCTACTGTACTTACTTTAACGTTCTTAGTTTCTGGTTTTTTCTCTTTTTTTTAGTGGTTTCTTATTATGTTTGGCTCTATCTATATTGATTTCTTTAATCAATTCTTCCTCATAAAATTTTGTTGATTTTTCAATAACTGCATTCTCATACTTGTGTGTATTGGCATTTGCCTTTATGTGTGTTCCATCTATAAATATATTTGTTTCATCAATAAAGCCACGCTTGTCAATTTCATGTATTATTCTTGCAAATATCTCTTCAAACACATCACTATCTGCATACCTTCTGACATAGTTTTTACTATAAGTTGAGAAGTGCGGAAGTTCTTCAGTTAGGGAATAACCAATATACCATCTATATGCATTGTTAGTTTCAATTTCTTTAATTGTTTGTCGCATACTTCTTATTCCAAATGTAAATTGAATTATATTTAATTTGAATAGTACAACAGGATCAATACTCTCTCTACCTTCATTTGAATACAATGGACGAACTAAATCATAGATAAAGTCCAAGTCTATTGCTTTATCCAACTTTCTTACTAAATGATTTTTTGGTACCAAATCATTCATTGAAAACATCTGAATTTGATCTTTATCAAGTTTACTTTTAATACCCATCATAGGAACCACCTCTTATTTATATTATACCAAGTAGACGTAGATATTTTAAGTGGATAACTAACAAAAAACGCCAATATTTCAACTTATTGAAAACTCAAACATTAAAAAAGACCATCAACTAGTTTGTCGACAGTCTGAAACTACTAAATATTTAGTAGTTTTTATGTTATATGTTACCCCTGGTTTAAATTTAATAGGAAGGGAGTAACACGCGAAGTAAAACATCAATTAAAGTTTTTACATACATAATACTTATGTTTTAATCACTTTGTGCATATACCCATTTCTTAAATGTTGTGTGACTAACACCAAGCCTTCTTGATGCTTCACGTTGGCTGATTTGATCATTTTTCCATAATAGGTATGTACTTTCAAATTGTTTTGGAGTTTCTTTTGGAGGTCTTCCAAATTTTATTCCTTTCTTTTGAGCTTCTTTAATTCCCTCCATTTGTCTATGATGAGTATTTTCCTTTTCAACTTGTGCTACATATGATAAGATTTGTAAAATAACATCTGATAAAAATTTCCCCGTAATACCATTAACATTTTCTCTTGTGTCTAAAAGAGGAAAGTCGATCACAACAATATCTACTTCTTTTTCTTTAACTAAAAAATTCCACTGTTCAATAATTTCATCATAGTTTCGTCCTAGTCTGTCAATTGATTTTATAAATAAGACATCATCCTTTTTAAGTTTTTTTATCAATTTTAGATATTGCGGTCGTTCAAATGTTACACCTGATATTTTATCAATGAATATTTTCTTCTTATCGATTGATACATTTTGCATTGCTGATAGTTGTCTATCAATTTTTTGATGTTTTGTAGATACTCTAATATAACCATATTTTTCACTCACATTAAATTACCTCCTACTTAAGATTGTAAACCAATGGAGTAATAATATTCAAGTATTATGTCGTT
>JBKEBI010000065.1:0-21317 GCA_047973085.1 Bacilli bacterium
AGAAATATTATTTTCTCTTGATTACTTGTATCACTTTCCATCATTGCCATTACTTCACTATAATCTCCTTCCTCTTTTGTAATGACTGCTCCTACTACCACTCCTAAACTCACACACAACAGTGCTGCTAGTGCTCCTAAAAAATACTTCCTTCTCATTAATATCCCTCCCTATGGTTAATTAATTTTATTTTTTATATTTTTTTATTATTTTTGAGTATAGAAAAACCAAAGTACTTTTATACTTTATATTACCTTATTTTTTATTTGAAATTATTCTATTTCTTACTTTTTTATACCTCTTAGTTTGCTTTTACTTATTTCCATTATATCATATTAGGTTCATTTATCCTAATTGTGCTTTTTCTATTTACCTTTTACTTATTTTTCATTAAAAAAAGAGCTTCAAGCAAATGCTTGAAACTCATAATATTAATTAATAATTTTAGTAATCACCTTGGAATAACATTGCTTCTGCAACTTTTACAAAACCAGCAATATTAGCTCCTGCAATTAAATCGTATCCAAATCCATATTCTTCCGCTGCATCTACACAACTCTTATAAATATTTTTCATAATTGCATGTAACTTTTCGTCTACTTCCTCAGCAGACCAAGAAAGTCTCATAGAATTTTGACTCATTTCAAGTGCACTTGTTGCTACTCCACCAGCATTAGCTGCTTTAGCAGGACCAATTGCTACTTTACCTTCAACAAATAATTCCACTGCTTCTGGAGTAGTTGGCATGTTTGATGCTTCAACAACATACTTACACCCATTTTCAATAATCTTTTTAGCATCTTCTGCGTGAATTTCATTTTGAGTAGCACATGGAATTACAACATCAGCTTTAATTCCCCATGGCTTTTCTCCAGCAAAGAACTCTACACCAAATTTATCAGCATAATCTTGAACTTTATCTCTACCTGATGCTCTCATTTCAAGTAAATAATTTATCTTCTCATCAGTTACAACACCTTCTGGATCATAGATATATCCATCTGGACCTGATAGTGTAATAACTTTTCCACCTAAGTCACGTACTTTTGTACAAGTACCCCAAGTAACATTACCAAATCCACTCGCAGCAACTGTTTTCCCATGAAAATTAGTTCCATCATGCTCAAGCATTTCAAGTGCATAATAAGTAGCTCCAAATCCTGTAGCTTCAGGTCTAATTAAGCTTCCACCCATTGGAAGAGGCTTTCCTGTTAATACACCATTTTCAAAAGTACCCTTTATTCTCTTATATTGACCATATAAGAACCCAATTTCTCTTCCTCCAACACCAATATCTCCTGCAGGAACATCAACATCTGGTCCAATATGTCTATATAACTCTGTCATAAAACTTTGACAAAATCTCTTAACTTCTGCTTCACTCTTTCCACGTGGATCAAAATCAGATCCACCCTTTCCTCCACCAATTGGAAGGCCAGTTAAAGAGTTTTTGAAGATTTGTTCAAATCCTAAGAATTTAATCATCCCTAGATACACACTTTCATGGAAACGAAGTCCACCTTTATATGGTCCAATTGCTCCATTAAACTGTACACGCATTCCACGATTAACATGAATATTTCCTTTATCATCTACCCAAGGTACTCTAAACACAATTGCACGCTCTGGTTCAACAATTCTTTCTAAAATATTTCCTTCAACAAATTTAGGATTTTTAGCAAGCACTGGTTCAAGTGAATCAAATACCTCTTTTACACATTGTAAAAATTCTGGTTCACTTTGATTTTTTGCTTCCGTTCTTTCCCATACTTCTTGAATATACTTCTTTACATCTGCCATTAAATAGCCTCCTTTAATTTTGTTAGTCTTGTTTCACAAGTATATTATAACAACTAAACATAACTAAAACAAGAACAATTTCACATCTTTTGAAAAAAAGTAAGTAAATTTCATTAAGTGTGTTAAAAACTTTATAATAAACAACTATTTTTTAAATAAATTATTAGAATTTTTAGGATTTTAATTATACACTTAAAATATCAAATTTACATTCATATTCAGTAATCCAACTTAAATAATAAATTTTAAAATTATCCTTTCATTTAATCTAAAAATATTGTATAATGAAAATGTACAAAAAGACGTATAATGGTGGTATTACGGGCCACGAGTTTCTACCTCACACCCTTTATGTGAGACTACGTTTGTTGTTTTTTTACGTAGTTAGAAGCTCTGAAAAGAGTTTTTTTGTTTATTTTAAGGAGGAAATATGGAGAAAATAGTTAGCTACTTTAAACTAAATGAAAGAAAAACAACAATTAGAACTGAATTTTTAGGAGGATTTACAACATTTTTAGCAATGGCATATATCTTGTTTGTTAACCCAGACATTTTATCTGCAACTGGAATGGACTTTGGAGCTGTATTTACAGTAACTGCACTTGCTGCAGCAATTGGAACTTTAATAATGGGACTGTATGCAAACTATCCAGTAGCACTTGCACCAGGAATGGGAATGAACGCATTCTTTGCATTCTCTGTTGTAATCGGACTAGGAATACCTTGGCAAACAGCACTTGCTGGAATCTTTTGCTCAGGAATATTATTTGTAATTATCAGTTTCTCTGGACTACGTGAAATAATTATAAATGCAATTCCTTTATCACTTAAATATGCCGTTGGTACTGGGATTGGATTCTTCATTGCATTTATAGGATTTAAAAATGCTGGAATTATCGTTGCTGATGAAGCAACATTTGTAACGTTTACTGCATTTGATGATCCAGAAACTGTAAAAAGTACTGTTTTAGCAATTCTTGGAGTAATTATTACAATTGTACTATATGTAAAAGAAATACCGGGAGCAATATTTATCGGAATGATTGTAACTTCATTAATTGGAATATTCATCGGTGAAGTATCAATACCTACACAAATAATATCGACACCTCCAAGTATTGAACCAACATTTGGAGCATTGTTTGAACCTCTTACAAACCCTGACACATACAACTTAACATTTCTTGTAGTAGTAATAACATTCCTATTTGTAGACTTTTTTGATACAGCAGGAACATTAATCGCAGTTGGAACACAAGCTGGTTTAATTGATGATGAGGGGAAATTAAAGGGTAGTCAAAGAGCACTTCTTGCAGATTCTACTGCAACATTAGCAGGAGCAGTACTTGGAACAAGTTCAACAACTGCTTTTGTTGAATCACTAACTGGAGTAAAATCAGGCGCTAGAACTGGACTAGCAAGTGTATTCACAGCAATATTTTTTATTCTTGCTTTATTCTTCTCTCCATTGCTTAGTGTAGTAACTTCAGCAGTAACTGCACCAGCACTTATTATGGTGGGAGCATTAATGGTTACATCATTTGGGAAAATTGACTGGACTGATATTGCAATAACAATTCCAAGCTTTACAACAGTTATTATTATGACGCTTGCTTATTCTATTGCAGATGGACTAGCAGCAGGATTTATTCTTTATACAATTATTATGATAGCTACAAATCGTAGTAAAGAAGTTCATCCAATAATGTATGTTTTATCAATTTTATTCGTAGTATATTTTATAATATAATAGGCTTATATAATAAATACTATCAATTACAATATTGTAATTGATAGTATTTTAATTTGCAATAATTAATTCATAAGTAAATAGCTTAAATATACAACTAAAACCATTACAGAGGGGATCATGTACAAAAATTTACTTTTTACTTTATAAAACTTAATTGCAAAAAGTATAATTAAAGTATTTACTACCCCAAATATTAAGAGTATAAATATATCATTTGTAAAATATGTTAGTATCGTTTTTTTTGTAAAAATATCTAATATAAACAACACAGAGAAATTAAATAAATTTGATGAAAGTACTGAACTAACTGCAACATTGTACTGTCGCTTTCTCATCAAAGTAATTGCTCCCACAAATTCTGGAAGTGAAGTGCTAGCACCTAAAAGAATACTTCCAGCAAGAGATGCACTAAGACCAATTTCATACATAACCTCTTCAACAATCTTAGCAAGTAATGAACTGGATATTATCAATATAATTATAAACAATACCGATAGATAAATTTTTTTTCTAACTATACTTTTCGGTGCGTATTCTTTTGTTTCTTCACTATCATCTTCAATAGATCTAACGCTCCAAATATATATAAGTATAATCAATATTGAAATTATTGATATTCTAAAATCAAATAGAGGTATCCCGAATATACTTCCTATAATTAATCCTGCAATGATTACCACATACATAGACAGAATAAAATATACTATTTTATTAACATTTTTATCAAGTTTATTAAAGGCCATATATCCAATAAAAGCTAAATTTGCTACTACTACTATATTATAATTAAATAAATTACTTCCCAAAATACTAGAAATAGCAAGTTCTTCTTGTTTTATAAAAATAGAAGTAATTCCAGAAATAAGTTCAGGAAGTGACGTAACAGCTGCAAGTAAAAATCCAACTAATGCTCCCGTTAATTTTGTATTTTTCTCAAACCAATCCGCACTATCAGAAAGTTTAATAGCAAAAAATACTACTACTGCAGCGCATAAAAAAAATGCTAATAAAATCATAATAGCTTACCTAAATGGTAATGTGATCTATCTATTTCATTAAAATAAACAGCTGATTTTTCATACCCTTGAGTACATAAAAACTTTTTTAAAAACTCTACAACAGCTTCTTCAACTTTTGTATCTCTTGGCATCCAATCAATTTTTATATATGAGCTACTTTGTTGATTAATTATTTTGCTATTTTGATTAATAATATAAATATTTTCTAGTGTAGCACCAGAAAGTATACTAAATTCCTCTAATTTTTCTTCTGCAAACTTTTTTACAACTTCCTCATCACTATTTATAAAATGTATAAATGGCATATAATCACCTCACAAATATTATACCATACCCCACGCTATTTCTCTATATTCACCTTAAATATTTACCCTTAAAATTTTAAAGAATTATAATATCATAAATTGATTACTAAAAAAGAAAACAAGGCTATTAAATAATAATTAATAACCTTGTTTTAATACTATAGCATGTTTTTCTAGAATTGTTTTCCATAGTGATTCAACATCGCTTGCACCGATAATCTCTTCATTATACTTACAAAAAATTGTTTCACTACCACAGTGAAATAAGCAAGCATACTTCACATGTAGAACATAGCCACCATTGTAGGCTAAATCTCTTAATGTTATAAATTCTTTTGCATGACACTTTTCACATATTTCAATATAAATCTCTCTTTCACCATTAATATCATTTCTAATTGAACGTGACATCTCAAATGCAATTGACTCTAGTTTTTCTATTTCTTCTTTAGTAGGTAAAAAATTAGTGTTAACTCCATCATTAAATAATTTAAATCCAACTTCAAGTAACATTGATTCTATACGTGGAACAGCACCTTTAGCCCAGCCGTTACTACCAAAGGCAAATCCAACTTTTTCATTTGGCTTTAGTACTCTAATTTCCTCTAGTAAATATGCAATATTAGCAATCATTCCACCATAGATTGTAGATGAACCTATCAAGACTGCTCTTGCA
This sequence comes from Bacilli bacterium, assembly GCA_047973085.1. Lineage (GTDB taxonomy): Bacteria > Bacillota_I > Bacilli_A > JBKEDG01 > JBKEDG01 > JBKEDG01. The sequence continues at coordinate 5,554 of JBKEBI010000065.1, forward strand.
TCTACAATATCTGTCATTATTTCATTAACATCACTTTTACTAACTTTATAAAGCTTTACTTGCATATTTGCATTTTGAAACCCCTTCGCTAATGCAAATGCCATTTTTTCTGTATTACCCCACATAGTATCATAAGCAATTACAACTTTCTCTTTTGTCTTCCATGTTGACCATTCAAAATATTTTTCTAAAATCTCATTAACATATTTACGCCAAATAATACCGTGGCTTGGAGCAATAATATCTATTTCCAAATTCATTCTAGTTATTTCTTCCATTTTCTTACTTAAAATTCCAGCCATCGGCATAATAATATTGGCATAGTACTTCTTGGCTTCATACAGTACAGTATCTAATCGATGAGCTTCATCAAACACCTTTGTTGACACTACATGTTGTCCGAAAGCATCATTAGAAAACAAGATTTTTTCTTCTTCCATATATGTTGCTATACTGTCTGGCCAGTGCAACATTTTCATATCAATAAAGCTTAAAACATTCTTACCTATACTAAGTTTGTTTCCTGACCCTACAATATTGTATTTACCATACTCAATTCCATACTGCTTATCCATAAATTCAGCACCTTTTTTACTACAGTACACATTAATATCAGGATATTTCTCTAACAATTTCTTAAAAGAACTAGAATGATCTGGCTCAGTGTGATTTATAATTAGATTATGAATTGGTTTATCACCAATCAAACTAACAACCTTTTCATAAAACAAATCAAAAAAATCGTGCTCAACAATATCAATTAGTGTTATCTGTTCATCCAAAATTAGATATGCATTATAAGTTGTTCCATTAGGTACATGAAATGTCGGGCCATGAAATTCACGTAAATTCCAGTCTTGAACTCCTACCCAATATGTCTTTTCCTTTACTTGTATTGCCATATTTTTTACCATCCTCTCAAAGATATTTTACCAATTTTTATAATAAATTTCAAATGTTGTGATAAAAATAATAAATTTATTGCTTCCATAATGACTGAGACTATATTCGTAACAGAATACAAACTTAAATCCTTCATATATTTCTAATTTTATGTTCACAAACTTTATATCATATATTTGTAAAAAAACGAATTTATGATAAAATATTAAATAGGAGCGTGATCACATGAAAAAAAGAAAATTAAATATAAAAGGATTAATTGCTCTTGCAATAATTTCACTGTTATTTATAATAATAATAGCAGCAATAATAGATAAAATTCGCTATGAAATCAGCGAATCTGAAGCCAATAAAAATTACCAACTTATCATTAACGATCAAACTATAGAGGCTAATAAAATAATTTCTAAAAACAACTTCCTTTTCAATCATTATAATAAAGAGTATGTTAAAGTACAAATGCCAAAGAACTCTGTAATAAATCTTCAAAGTAAATATAATTTAGTTGATAGTAATGGAGAAATTTTTAGTGGAGAAATTTCATATTTACCTGATGGTAAATATACATTGAAAATGAAAAATGGTAACTATCAATATATATACTACTTAGAAGTTGATAACGATTTTTCAATAGAAATAGATGAAACATATGCTAAACAAGGTGGGTTTATAGTTGCTTCATTTATAGATTTAAATAGCAATGAAGAAGTTACAATTGACTCAGAATTTAAAACTAGTAATGACTACTTATTTAATAAAGATGCTACAGTCTTACCAATAGATTATAGCAATGAGGCAAAAGAATATACTATAGTATTTTCATCAGATAGAAGTAAAACCTCTAAACCTGTAAATATTCAAGAAGCTACCCATTCTAATGTTGTTTTATACTGGAATGATTATGAAGTAAAAAAAGAAAGTGACAGCGATGAATATAAGGCTTTTAAAAAGGCGATTACAACTGCTAGTGAAGATAAGCTCTATACAAATTTCTATACACCTACAACTGGAAATGTTATCACAAACTTTGGTGATCAATTTTTTATAAATAATGAAGCAGAACCATCAATAATTAATTTGGCACTTGATTATTCCAATGCATTAAATACTCCTGTATATTCAACATCTAAAGGTGTAGTTGTATATGCTGGTGAATTAGAAGTTGCGGGAAAAGTTGTTGTTGTTGATCACGGACATGGTATTGTCTCTACTTATTCACACTTAAATGAAATTACTGTTGAAGTCGGTACTCCCGTTACAAATGACACTACGATTGGAAAAATGGGAGAAAGTGGAAATGTACGTGGTGTGCATTTAAATTTTGAAATTCTTATTAACGGAATAAAAGTTGACCCTAATATATTTCTATTTTCAGATTTAAATTTTTAATATAGAAGAACTATTCTATGTAAACTGAGAGCTTACTTAATAGTTCTTTTTTATACCTCAATTACCTTTTCAACAACTATCCCTACACTATCATTTATACTAAATGTATGATTATTTTCATTTACTATCAAATTAATGTCATTATTGCTTATAGTATATTGTGTAACTTCTCCTAAGAATATTTTATTTATAACTTTATAGTCGTTACCCTTTACTATTTTAATGTGATTATAATTAATAACTATCTCTTTATCATTAAAATTAAAATAATGTCCATATTTTTTATCAATAATATTATAAACTGAGAGAAACTTAGCAACTTCAATATTTTTAGGGTTATTATAAATATTTTGTGGAGTATCAAAAATTTGAATTTCATAATTATTAAGAATAGCTACCCTTGATGATGTACTAAAAGCCTCTTTCATATCATGTGTAACCATAATTGTAGTTATATTAAACTTTTTAGTTAAATCAATTACAAAATCTCTCATCAAATATTTTAAACTAGTATCAAGTCCAGAGAACGGCTCATCAAGAAGTAACACATTTGGCTTTACAATTAAAGCTCTAGCAATTGCAACTCTTTGTTTCTGTCCTCCACTCAATTCAGAAGGGTAGCACTCCTTCTTATCCATAAGACCTATCACTTCAAGCATTTCCTCTACCATATTTTTTATTTCTAACTTGGATATTTTTCTTACTTTTAATCCAAACGCAATGTTTTCAAACACGTTCATATGTGGAAATAGTAAAAAATCCTGATAAACTATTGTAGCATTTCGTTTATTAGAAGGTAGTGACGTAATATCAATATCGTCAAAAAATACTCCTCCACTATCTACTTGTTCAAGACCAGCAATCAAGTTTAACAATGTTGTTTTCCCACATCCACTAAAACCAAGAAGCGAAATAAACTCTCCTTGTTCAATTTTTAAATTAATATTTTCTAGAACCTTTATATTATTAAATGATTTTCCTAAATTTTTTACTTCTACTTTCGACATAAGCTAACTCCATATAATTCCATCTAAAATTTTTTGTGTATTAACTGCTATTAAATATCCTATCATTGAAACAAAAATTATTATTAAGCTATATACAGAAGCAATTTCGTAATCTCCATACTGTATATATGGAATAAGTAGAGTTGATAATGTTACTACTTTTCCACCACCAATAATTAAAGTAGTTATATACTGACTTATTGAAATGGTAAATGATAAAAAGAACGAAACTAAAAGACCTTGTTTAATAATTGGAAGCGTTATATACTTTATTGTTTGAAACCTATTTGCTCCCAAACACTTTGCACTTTCTTCATATCTAGAACCAGCAATACTAAAATAGTCAATTAAAATTCTCACTACATAAGGTATAGAAAAAAATGAATGTATTAAGCATACTCCTAGTAAAGTACCATCTAGACCAACTTTTATAATATTAGTATGCGCAACTGATATTATTGTAAAAGGAGGAACAATTAATGGTAGGAGGATAAATAGCATTACTAAATTTTTATGTTTAAAGTCATAATGCACAAGAGCTTTAGCAGTAGGAATTCCAATAAATAAACTAAAAATTCCAGTCATAATCCCTAAAATTATAGATGTCCCTATTATCCTTATACTATTACTATCAACCACATACCTTAAATGCTTTAAAGTAAAACTTTCTGGAATAATATTTGGAAAAATCCATTTATCACTAACTGCAAAAAGAATAATTATAAATATCGGTAATATACAACCTATTAAAAATATGGAGATTATAATTTTATATTGATTCATATTTTTTACTCCTATTTATATAGAAAAATAATGCAATAAAACAAACAGCAATAATCAATACATTTATAACCATCGACAAAGGTCTTTGTTCTAGAGTTGGACTTGTATAATATCTATATGACATAACTGCAATAGTTTCATATTTTGGATTACCTAAAATATAAGGTACTTCAAAGGTTCCAAAATTAAACGCAAAACATAGAAGAAAGACTGATATTATACTTGATTTTATAGTAGGAAGTATAACTTTAAAAATGGTTTCTAGTGTATTTGCACCTAAATTATATGAAGTATCAATATATTTTCTTCCTACTTTTACTAAAGTTCCGTATACAACAAAAAATACAAATGGTACTTGTTTTAACAAATATACAATCATGATTCCAACTCCATATTTATCATAAACTAGAAGTGGAAAACTACTTGATTCATCAATGATATTAAAAAAGTATAGTACTCTAGAAATAAGTCCTGTTTGCATAATTAAAAGTATTACAGAAAATGTATAAATAGAATATGAAATTACTATAGGGAATTTTGCAAGAGCAAACATTTTTTTCTCTCTTTTATAAATAAGAAATGCTAGTATGGCTAATCCCACACCAAATGTAACAGAAACAATAGTAGGAATAACTCCTAAATATATTGTATATATAAGTGATTTATAAAACTGACTGTCAGTTAAAATTTCTTCGTAAAAACTAAAGCTAAACTCATTGCCAGTAAATACAAAAAGCCCAAAACTAGTTTTAATCATTTCAATTATTCCCAAAAGAAGAATCAAAGTAAAAAATACTATAAATGGAGTAAGTAAAAATATTACATTTTTGTTCCTTATTATTTTTTTAATACCTCTTCCTCCCATAATTCATTAATTATAACTGTTTTTTCTCCTGAAACTTCTGGCAAACTATTTTTAGTAATTGCTTCTAAATTTTCCTGGGAAACATTATTTTTATCAAATATAATTTTATCCTCATCTGTTAATTTACTATATGTTAAAACAGGCAAATCACCCCAATTTGATAAATCAAATTTTGAAGCTTGTACTTCTACTGACAAAAGAAAGTTAATAACTGTATGCGCAGCTTCAGTATTAGGGCTATTAAACGGAATCGCTAAATAGTGTGAATTCCCAATATTACCACTCTCAAAAACAAAAGACTTGCTAGTATTTGGAAATATTCCTTCTTCTACATTACGTTGTGCTAGAAGTGCCGTATAACTCATTGTTAAATTAAGTTGCCCGTCTTGATACATTTTTTGAAGGATTGCTTCTTCTTTAGGGTATGTTTCTCCGTTTTGCCATAAATACGGCTTTAATTCATTCAAATAATCAAACGCAGGTTTAAGTAGTGTTCTTAATTCTTCTTTGTTTGAGCTTGCATTCTCTATTTCTTCATAACCTACAATGTCATAACATATATTTCTAATAAAGGCACTTCCTGTAAAATCAGTTGCAGCTGGATATGTAACCTTTCCTGGATTGTTTTTTGCTACTAATAATAACTCCTCACTTGATGTAAAAGTATCAATATTTTTCGTATTAGCAATAAAAGTAAACTGTGCAATTCCAAAAGGTACTTCATAATTATCGATACTTTCCCCAAAGTCTGTATATAAATAAGGAGCAGATGAATCAATATTCTTACTATAATTTGAAATATTATCTACATCAATTTCTTGTAAAATTCCATATTCTTTAGCGGTTGCAAAATTAGCACCATTTATCCAAACAATATCAATATCACCCTTTTGTTTATTTGTAGCTTTTTCATTTGAAAGTATTGAAATTATATCAGTAATATCCATACCCACTCGTTCAAAATTTATATTGAATTCTTCCTTTAATGTATCCTTTACATAATTATCTAACCATGAATTGACCATTGTATCTCCAGCCCATCCATAAAATCTAACAGTTATTTCTTCTTGCTTTTTATCTATATTACTGCAACTAGTAATAAAAAATAAACTCAGCATAAAAATAAAAATGTTTCTAATCATCATTTTCTCCCTTTAAAAAATTATATGTTTGACAAAATCTTTGCATTGCTGTTATTAATATAATAATTGCAAATATAACTAAAACATATACAGCATAATTTTTGAAAATAATTGCTAAACTTAGCATAATAAATCCTTCAGTTCTCTCAGCAAGCCCTGTTTGATAATAAAAAGCTTTTGAACTCTCTTTCGTAATTAAATTACCTGATGTTAAAAATATTGTCATTGACAATATAATTGCAGACAAAACAAAACCTACTACAACATACAGACTATGATTTGTGTAGCATAGCGCAAGTAAAATTGCTATTTCAACTATTCGATCAAATACAATATCTAAAAATCCTCCTAGTTTAGATTTTTCATTATTTATCCTTGCAATAGTACCATCAAGCGCATCAAAAAAACCAGAACACCATAGCAATATCACTGCAATTAAATTTAATTGAATAATAATAGCCATTGCTGAAGTAAGTCCCAAAAACAAGGCTATAAAGGTTATTTTAGTCGCTGAAATATTTTTTGAAATAAAAAACTTTGCAACATACTCTAATATTGGTTGAACATATTTTCTTGCTTTAGTATCTAACATACAACTTCCTCAAATAATTACTTCTCAAGCGTAATTCCATTTTTTTTTGCAATGTATTTAGGAATTAGTGAAACAACAAACAAAATTATTCCAGCAACACTAAATTGAATAAGTAACTTAATAGATACTCCATTTTTCACAATTTCTCCTGCCATAAAAGCATAGATGAATGCTCCTGGTGCCATACATATTGCTGTTATAAAAGCATATGTTGTAAACCTTATTTTAGTAAGCCCATATGCATAGTTTTGAATGTTATATGGAAAAACAGGTACAAGCCTTGTTAAAATTAAAAAGCTTACTCCATTTTCTTCTACACCCTTTTCAACTTTTTTAAAAATTGGATTATCTTCAAATTTACTAATAATCAAATCTCTTGCTACATATCTTGCAATAAGAAATGAAACACAAGCACCAACTGTTGCTCCAGATAATGCAACTAGCGCTCCAATTATAGGTCCAAATGTTATTCCAGCAATAATAGTAAATATTGATGCTGGTAACATGAATACCGCTACTATAATGTAAATTAAAATATATACCAAATATCCAACAATACCAAAATCATTAAAAAATTCTTGCATTGCATCTACATCTTTAATAAAATCTATAAAACCTGTTTGCCATACAATTAAAATTCCAATACTAAAACATATTGCAAAGACAATAAGATTTTTAAACTTTCCCTTATTTTTCATAAAACTCTCCTTATAATTTTTTTGCACACAAATAAAATTATAACAATTAAATTAAGTGGGGAAATTCCACCTCTTTAAAACTTTAAACTACAGTTAGTAAGATTAGTTCATTATCTCAACTTTCATTATTTTATTCCATGCAAAAATTTAATGTTTGCTAATAGACCTAGTTAGCTGATTATTTTGTCATGTTGGATAATAATTCATCTAATCCCCTCCTAAACTATATTATATAGATTTATAAATACTTTGTCTAGTCTAGATTCAATTAAAAAACCTAGTTTTAAATTAAAACTAGATCTCTATTTATGAAAAAGTATGGGTTCACTATAACTCCATTAATATGAATTTCAAAATGAAGATGTACTCCAGTTGAATAACCAGTCGTTCCCATTCCAGCAATTATAGTATTATTATCTACAATATCTCCAACTTTTACGTATGTTTGCTCAAGATGAAAATAATGGGATGTTATACCATTTCCATGATCAACAACAATTATATTTCCGTATGCAGGTAAAAATCCAACAAAGGTAACCTCTCCTTTTGCAGTTGAATAAATTTCAGTATTTAATATATTTGCGTAATCTACTCCATAATGAATCTTTGTAGGAGTAGTTGCACCATTAATATATCTAATATCCCCAAAATCTCCTGTTGTAGAACCCGTTGAAGGGATATTAAATCCTGTTTCTAAATAATAATACTCCTTAGTTATTTTACTATTTGCTTTTTCATATGCTTCTAAAACTTCTTCTTCGGGGCTTTGTGCAGCTTCATCTATTACGCTCTCATCAACATTAAAATGACTTCCTCTAAAAGTATATTCTCTAATTACAACTTCTTTATTTACACTTGAAATATCTGAACTAAAATCAACATCATATTCTCCTATTTCAGTATGATAGTCAATTGGAATCAAAACTTCATTGTTTTCAATATTAAACTCCTCACTTGACTTAAAAGAGGGGTTAATAGTAATGTTTTCTTCTTCATTTACATCAGAAAAATTCACAATTAAATACCCTGCAGCATAAGATAAATCACTTTTTATTTCTATAGAAAACTTATTATCAACATCCAAATTATAAATATAGGTATATTTCTCATTTCTTACTTCAAGAGTATATTTACCATCAGCTAAATATGTTATTTCCCCTTCAATTTCTTCATTCTTTGAATTATATAATGAATAATCATCATTAAGATTTAAAACAGAATTTTTAGGAACTTGCACATCTTGTTCTTCACTTTCCAATTTATGAAATATAAAACTTTTTCCTTCTACAGCTGTTGGACTTATTATTTCATCATTTATACTTAATTGAAAAGTATCTTCATAATCTTTTGTAAATAGATTAAATCTAATTTTATCTATAAAATATACAGATAAAAATATTAATAAACTTAAAAATACAAAAAACAATGTAATCCTGTATCTTCTTTTCAATTTCATAACACTCATTACTTACTCACCGTCTTTAACTAAGGATTTACTTACCAAATCTTTCATCTCTTCAACAGTTAAACCGTCTATTGCTATATTTCTTGCGTCAATAATTTTATACTTATTTTTTGGCAATAATTCTTCTAAGTAATAATGATTAAACTCTCCAATAACATTTAGACTCTCATCTAAAAACAATACTATAAATTTATCAACATTTTCAACTTTTATGTCTTGCATATCATAAGCTATTTCTACCATTGGCTTAATTGGAATTATTGTTGGCTCATTAACTACTATATAATAGATTGAAACAATATCATTTGTATCTTTATGTTCTAATATTTTTTGACTAGTTGTTTCATATTCAAGCCATTGATTTTCACGTATAAAATCAGAAAAACTAATCAACAAATCATCACTATCAAAGAATGATTGCATTATTTTTGCATCGATTATTTGTGAATATCTCATCCCTAAGATATGTATAATTTCCTGTTTTTTATTAACACACAACATTTCATAAAGTGCACTTAAACCTCTTTCTATATCTAAATAATAATCAAATTCTAAAATACTTTCAAAAGTATAACTATTACCCTCAATATCTCTAATTAAGCTATTTTCTCTAACAGCAAGCTTACTCATAAAAGTTACTGTACTTTCCCAATCCTGAAGTGTAGCTGGACTATTTACTACAATTTCAAAACTATTTTCTAAAACATAAATCTCAAAACCTCTTCCACATTTTCCTTCAACACCTATGTAATAGCTTTCCTTATGTTCTAGCATTACCTTCTTTTTTTGCATGGAATTTAAACTTAAATCAAAACTATCACAATATAGTTTTCCATCCATAAAATAATCTACTTCATATAATGATAACTCCATACTCTTTTTTATACTAAACGAATACATAAATTCCCCTTACTTCTTTTTATTTTCACTAATATACGTTATAACAGCCATTGTACATGGAATCAATGCATAAATTAAATACTTAATATCTTTTAAGATATATGCAAAACTACTTAATATAGATGCTGTAAATATAAATGCAATTATTTTTAGTGCTGTTTCTCTTTTCATTCTAATTCCTCCTTAAGCTTACTTAAAATATTTATTGCTTCTATTGGGCTTATAGAATTAATATCTAAATCCAATAATGCCTTCTCTATCTTACTTTCAACCTCAATATATTCAAATTTAACATCTCCATGATTACTATTTGTTGATTCATAGTGATCAAGTGCTTTATAACTAGCATCGATTATTGCACTTGGAAGCTTCGCAAGCTTTGCAACATAAATTCCATAACTCTTAGATGCCGCACCTTTTTCAATCTTATGCTTAAAAGTAACGTTTCCATCCTCTTCAATAACACTGGCATGAACATTGAATATCTTATCATTTTCTAAACTCGTGAGTTCATGGTAATGTGTTGAAAATAAAGTTTTAGCACATACATTTACACTCATGTACTCAATTATGGAGTGACTAATACTCATTCCATCATAAGTAGATGTTCCTCTACCTAATTCATCAAATATAATAAGTGAATTCTTAGTAGCATTGGTTATAGCATAACCAGCTTCAAGCATTTCAAGCAAGAACGTAGATTGTCCACTACTTAAATCATCACTTGCTCCAATTCTTGTATATATAGCATCAAAAACCATTAAATTAGCACTAGTGCATGAAACATAACTTCCCATTTGTGCCATAATTGCGATCAGTGCAGTTTGTCTCATGTATGTAGATTTTCCACTCATGTTAGGTCCTGTAATCAACATAATATTTTGCATACTACTAAACTCAATATCGTTTTCTACAAATAAAGTATTGGACGCTTTTTCAACAACAGGGTGCCTGCATCCTCTTATATCTAAAATATCTTCATCATTAAATTGTGGTAGAACAAGACTTTCCTTATCTGCAACATATGCTAGTGAACAAAGACAGTCAACACTTGAAATATGCATTGCAGTTTTTTGGATCATTGAAATTATTGCCTTAATTCGATTTCTTATATCAACAAATAATTCATACTCCATTTTCACCAATTTAGAAGCCACGTTTAAAATCATATCTTCTTTTTCTTTAAGTTCTACTGTAATAAACCGTTCACCATTCGTTAAAGTTTGCTTTCTCTCATATCCAAATTCTTCCCTTACTAAATGTAGATTAGCATTACTAATTTCAATAAAGTATCCAAAGACTTTATTATACTTAACTTTAAGATTTTTAATTCCCGTTTTTTCTTTTTCTTTTTGTTCAAGCTCTATTAGCCAACTTTTCCCGTTTGCAGAAATATCTTTTAACTCGTCTAAGGAACTGTTGTACCCATATTTAATTAAATTTCCATCTTTTAAACTAATTGGTGCATCTTCATTGATAGAGTGCTCAAGTAAATGTACAATATCACTAAACTCTTCAAGCACCAAATCAATTCCTGCTTGAATAAGTAATTGATTAATATCTGGAATTGCTTTTAAAGAGTTTTTCAACCATAATAAATCACGAGCATTAGCACTTCCAACACTAATTTTTGCACATATTCTTTCTAAATCATACACTTCTTTTAATTTTACTTGTAAATCATTTAAAGTAATAAAATTAGTAATTAGCTTTCCAATAACTCTCTGCCTTGATTTAATACCCTCTAAATTTCTAAGTGGATTAGTAATCCAAAATTTTAACATTCTACTACCCATAGCTGTAGAAGTATGATCTAAATACCAATAAAGTGTTCCAAATTTTGCAGAACCTCTAGTGCTTTTCACAAGCTCTAGCGTTTCAATTGCATTTAAATCTAGTTTCATCTTTAAATCTTCAACAACAATTTCAACTGGCTTTAAATGAACTAGTTCATTAGCATATAATTCTTCAACATATGACAATAATGTATCAATACAATTTTCAAAAATATTTTCACAATTATTATATAAATGATTAAAACTTTTAATAACAGAACAAGTACTAACAACAAACTGCTTTGAAATAGCTTCATTTGTTACAATCTCTCTAATGTCGTTTTTAATCAACTCTTTCTCAATTTCTTCTGTTACAATTTTACAATAAACTTCACCGGTAGAAACATTGGCATAGCATAAAATTTCTTTATTTCCATGCTTTTCATAACATCCGATGTAATTAGTATTAACATCCTCTTTTATAATAGTTCCAGGTGTTACTACTTGCACAATCCCTCTTTTAACAAGCTTAGAGTTTCCTGCTTCCTCAAGTTGTTCTACAATTGCTACTTTAAACCCTTTTTCAACAAGTTTTTCCAAATAATTAATGTAACTATGAGCGGGCACCCCACACATGGGAATTCGCTCACTTAAACCAGCGTTCTTTCCAGTTAATGCAATTTCAAGTGCTGCACTTGCAACAAGAGCATCCTCAAAAAACATTTCATAGAATTCACCTAACCTAAAAAATATTATTTTATCTTCATTTTCTAATTTTATATCAACATACTGCCTCATCATTGGAGTAAGTTCTTCTATATTAATTTCATTTATTTTCATAATTCACCTACTATCATTGAAAATCCCATTACTAAAATAACATACGTTACCACTAATTTAAAATGGTGCTCTTTTACTTTATGGCTTAAACCTAAACCTGCATATGCACCTAATACAACAAATAATCCATAAAACATACTCGTCTTTACAAGTGACACTTCTATATACCCAAATAACGCATAAGAAACAATTGCCACAACATTTAAAGAAAGAAATATTGTATTAAATGTTGCTTTATAAGTTAATTTATCCATTTTTATATTTGAGAAGAATATTATTAAAGGTGGGCCACTTATTCCACTTATTCCATTTAAAAACCCTGTAATACCTCCCACATATGGATAATACTTTTTATATTCTTTAATTGCAATTTTAATTTGTAACAGATTTATCACACTAGAAACTACCAAAAGGATTCCTAGAATAAGCTTCAACACCTTCTCATCTATTATCCCAATAAACCTTGCTCCTACCACAGTAAAAATTATTGCAAATACAATTAATACTGCTAACTCTTTTATTTTAGCATATTTTCTTATTTTAATAAACACTGATAAGTTAAGAATAAAACTAAAAATTATATTTAGTATGACAATGTCATGAAAATTAAAGAATAACCCTAGTAGTGGTATTAAAATAAGTGAAAAAGCAAAGCCACTAAACCCTTGCACAAAAGCACTTAAAAATACTACTAGACCAACTAAAATTATTTCTGACATAAAACACCTCTAATTATAAAAAAGTTAACTGAAAATATACTTTTTCAAATTGACACACCTATAATACTATGATACCATAATATTACCAAAAGTAGTAAAAAAATATAGCCAAAGAAAGTTATAAAAAGGAGAAAACAATGAAATTATCAAAACGTATTTTAGAAATGCAAGAATCACCAGTAAGAAAGTTAGTTCCTTATGCAACTGCAGCAAAAAAGAATGGTAAAAAAGTTTATCATCTAAATATCGGTCAACCTGATATTGCAACTCCAGAGCAATTCATGAAAAGTATTAAAGATTATGATGAGAAAGTAATTGCTTATGCTAACTCTCAAGGTATTGACCCTTTAATTGAAGCTATTGTGGATTATTATAAGAATTTTAATATTAACTACGATTATGAAGATGTGTTAATCACAACAGGTGGAAGTGAAGCTCTATTATTTTCTATTATTAGTTTATGTGATCCAAGAGATGAAGTACTTGTTCCTGAACCATTTTACACTAACTATAATGGATTTGGAGCAAGCGTAAATGTTGGTGTAAAACCAATTACAACAAAAGCAGAAGATGGATTCCATCTACCTTCAAAAGCAGAAATTGTTGCTAGTATTACACCGAAAACAAAAGCAATAATCTTCTCAAATCCAGGTAATCCAACAGGTGTTGTATATACAAAGGATGAATTAGATATGCTTGTTGAAATTGCAAGAGAACATGACTTATTTATTGTAAGTGATGAAGTTTATCGTGAATTTACATACGATGGTGAAACGTGTATTAGCATGGGTACATACACTGAAGATGATCAAAGAATTGTTTTAGTAGATTCTGTAAGTAAAAGATACAGTGCTTGTGGTGCAAGAATTGGATGCATTACTTCTAAAAATAAAGAATTTATGAAAAACGTTATGAAATTATGTCAAGGAAGACTTTGCGTTGCTACACTAGAGCAAATTGGTGCAACAGAACTTTATAAACTTCCTGAGGCATATATTAAAGAAGTTCATGCTGAATATAACAAAAGAAGAGATATCGTATACAACATGGTAGCTGAAATGGATGGAGTAATTTGTAGAAAGCCTCACGGATCATTCTACGTAATTGCAAAACTTCCTGTACAAGATGCAGAAGACTTTGTAGTATGGATGCTAACAGAATTTGATATTGATAATGAAACAGTTATGATGGCTCCTGCTGAAGGATTCTATGCAACTCCAGGACTTGGTAAAGATGAAGTTCGTATTGCATACATGCTTAATTCAAAAGATTTAGAACGTGCAATGTTCATCTTAAAAGAAGGTTTGAAAAAGTACGTTGAAACACATTAATATAATAAAACCTAGTATTTTTATACTGGGTTTTATTATGGATATAAGACAAAATTAGATTCAAATAAATTTCTGTCTATCTATACACTAATCATAATAGCAAAATGTTAACAAAAAATAAAAAGAATGAACCAACAGAGTTTTATATAACATTTGATAAAAACGATTTATTTAAAACATATGAAGATATTAACAATCAGATTTGGAATTTTAAAAAAGCATAGAATAATAAAAGAATCCACTCTAGTAGAACTAGTAGTGGATTTTTAATTAAAAAACTATCAGCATTTGCTGATAGCTAAAAACTACTCTTCTGAATCTAACACTCTAGCAACAAGTGCTGCTAAAATTCCACCTACTATTGGTGCAAGAATAAAAATCCAAACTTCTTTAATTGCTTCTGCATTAGTTGTAAGTACTGCAGGTGATAAACTTCTAGCTGGATTTACTGATGTTCCTGTTAAATTAATTCCAACAATATGTATTAACACAAGAGTTAAACCAATTACTAGTCCAGCAAATTTAGGGTCACCATTCTTTCCAGTTACAAGCATAATTACTAAAACAAAAATAAATGTTAATACTACTTCAATTATGATTGCTCCACCAATTCCAAACCCATTCGTTAAATTTTCACCTAAAGATGTAATTTCCACACCACCAAATTTTAGAATCGCCATTAAAACAAATGTTCCTAAAAACGCTCCTATTACTTGTGAGATAACATAACCTACTAAATCCTTTAAGCTCAATCTCTTGTTAACAAACATTGCAATTGAAACAGCTGGATTTACATGACATCCTGAAATTGTCCCAATTGAATATGCCATCGCAACAATTGCAAGACCAAATGCAAATGCAATTCCTAAAATTCCTAAAGCTTCTCCACCTAATACAGCTGCACCACAACCAAATAGTACAAGCGTGAAAGTACCTATTACTTCCGCAAAATATTTTTTCATTTTCTATTCTTCCTTATAACGCCTACATTATATCATATTTTAAAAATTTTTTAAACTTTTATGCAAATCAAGTGTATTTTACTAACTATTACCTTTATAATCTAACCGCGTTCAATTAAAATTATAATGCTAAATTTGCCTTTAACAAAGAAAAATTACAATATTATTATAACAAAGTGTGATATATTGTAATTTAATATATAAAATATTACATCGTTGTGATATAATAGTTATAAATATTAATGATTTTAAAGATGAAAGAGGAAAAGATGATGAAAGAAACGATGAAAAAAATTACTGTTGTAGGTTTAGGGTATGTAGGATTTCCACTAGCACTGGAGCTATCAAAGCATTTTACAGTGATTGGATACGATGTAGACAAAGAAAAGGTAG
>JBKEBI010000079.1:0-3001 GCA_047973085.1 Bacilli bacterium
ATGTAAGAAAAGGTAAGGGGTTAACAGAAGAATATATTAAAATTATGAAAGACAATGATGTTCCTAGTTGGTATATTGATTCTTGTAATAAAATAAAATATATGTTTCCAAAAGCTCATGCAAGTGCATATGTTCTAATGGCTGTGAGAATTGCATATTTCAAAGTATTTCATCCAATATATTTTTATGCAACATATTTTAGTATTCGTGCTGATGATTTTGATATTGCAACAATGATTAATGGAAAAGAAGCAGTTATTGAAAGAATTACTGAAATTCTTAATAAGGAGTACGAAGCAACTGCAAAAGAAAAAAGTGTACTATCTATTTTAGAAATGTCACTTGAAATGCTTGAGAGAGGGTATCATTTTACAAATATTGATTTAGAAAAAAGTGATGCTAGTAAATTTATTGTAGATGGAAAAGCACTTATTCCTCCATTTAGAGCAATTGATGGGTTGGGTATTAATGTTGCTGAAAATCTTGTTGAACAGAGAGTAGAGCAGGAGTATCGTTCTATTGAAGACCTACAAAAACGTGGGAAAGTTAACAAAACAATTTTAACAAAATTAGAAATTTTAAATGTAATTGATCATTTACCTGAAGGAGATCAACTAACATTATTTTAAATGGATGTGATACTATGATATTTATAAAGAAAATATTTATATTATGTTTTATAGTTTTAGTAATGCTATTAAATATTTTTAATATTAAAGTTTATAATAGTTTTAAATCTTATAATTATGATAGTATGTATATTTTTAATGAGTTAGAAAATATTATTGCAATTGATTATGAAAAAGATTCTTTAAGAGTATTTAATACAAATAAGGTTCTTGAAGCTAAATATATTTTAAAATTAAAAGAGTTAGAAGATTTGAAAGTTAAATATATAAGTTCAAAAAATTTTGTTTTTATTTATATTTATAATGATAATTTTGAAAGTTTATACTCTATTGCTTTAGATGATAATTTTAGTCTCAATATAATATTTAGTACTACAAATGTAATTAATAAAAATCCTCAATATTTAAACTTTAATGATTATATTTTTTTCTATGAAAAACAAAGTAAATTATTTTCTGTACGAATAAAAGACAATGTAGAAAGCTTTGTAAATTATAATGTTACATTAGATGGTGAAATAGAAGGTCTTAATAAGTATGGATATGATTTTACTATAAATGATATTAAGTATTGTCTAGATGGTTCAAAATATGATGAAGGATGTACAGAACACAAGTATAATGATGAAAACTACTTAGGGGAGTATATTTTAAATTCTGATGATAAAGTTTCATTTTATAACAAATATGGAAAAGAATATGTTGAAACTGTTTTCAACCAGTTTGAGTATAAAAATAATACACTAATTTATATAAATAAATATGATCATTTATTTATATTATATGGTGAAAAAAATAAAGATTTACAAATGATTCCATATATTGTAACACTTATACCTACTGAAGAATATAAAGTTTCACTTGAAGCTTTGAACACAAGTTATACTCAAAGTAAAGAAGTAGTTCCTAATACTCTATATTTTAGTGACTTATATATTTGTGCAACAGGTAATTCAAATGGTGGTTTAATTAAGGCGGGATGCTTTTATCCAAATACTTCTGAAGCTGTATATGAAGTAAATAATAAGCAGCTTAATTATTACAATAATTATAAATTTGATGATTGGTTTTATAAGTCAAAAGCAAGGTTCTATATTTTTACTAGTATAGCAAATTTACTTTTACTGGCTCTGTTTTTATTAATATATAAATATTTACTTAAAAACAATGTTAATAATAGCAATTAATTATAAAATATGATATAATGAATTAGAAAGGAGTGGGATAACCCACTCTTTATTATTTAATTAAGAGGTGAATTATGATAGAAAAAATAAAATCAGATCTTGAACATTTGGTTTATGATCATCCAATTTTCATCCATAATGTTGTTTATGAAAAAGAAGGAGAAAATAATTTTTTACGTGTAGTTATTAATTCAACTGATATAGAAATTGATTTAGATATTTGTGTAGATATTACCAGAATTGTTAATGAATATCTTGATAGTAACGATCCAATTTCAGAGGAATATACACTAGAAGTTAGCTCTAAGGGAATTGAAGATGATATTACTACAGTTGAAGAGATTGAGAATGCGGTTGGAAGTTTTGTTTTTGTTAAAACATATTCAAAAGTTGAAAATCGTAAAGAATTTTTTGGTAATTTACTAGAACTTAATGATGATAGCATTATTATTGAATGCAATGAAAAAAGTGTTTTAAAAAAATATAGAATTAAATTATCTCTTATAGCTCATATGCGCTATAGTGTAGAATTCTAGGAGGAGAAAATGGACGCAAAGAAATTTTTAACTGCTATTGATGCAATAGTAGTAGAAAAGCAAATTGATAAAGAAATAATTATTGAAGCAATGGAACAAGCAATGCTTAGTGCTTACAAAAAGAATTTTAAAGATACTAATGCGCGTGTTGCAATCGATGTTGAAAAAGGGACGATAAATATCTTTTCTCAACGTGAAGTTGTGGAAGAAGATGAAGTTTACGATTACTTTAATCAAATCCCACTTTCTATGGCTAGGGAAATTAATCCAAATTATGAACTTGGAGACATTATTGAAGAGGAAGTGACTCCTGATGATTTTGGTAGGGTGGCTGCCCAAACTGCTAAACAAGTTGCTATACAAAAAATACGTGAGGCTGAGAGAAAAAGTATTTTTGAAGAGTTTGAGAAATTAGAAGGTGAAATGGTTGTTGGAACTCTTAGTAGAGAAGATAATAATAACTATTATGTTGATCTTGGAAGAAGTCATGCTGTTTTACCAAAAACAGAAATTATTCCAGGTGAAAAGCTTGTTATGGGATCTAAAATAGAGATTTATTTAACTAAAGTTGAACATAATTCAAAATTCCCATTGCTGCTTGCTACCCGAGTAAGTAATAAAATTTTAATGAAGTTAATGGAAAATGAAA
>JBKEBI010000014.1:0-42618 GCA_047973085.1 Bacilli bacterium
AAAAATATCAACATGTATTAAAAAAATTTGTGGAAACTGTTGAAAACTTATTAATTTGCTCTTTTTTCACAGTATTATTGTTCAAAACTATGTTCATAATATTTTTTAAAATATTTTTTTATAATTTATATTTTTTTTATTGTTGAAATCTTGTATAATAAATAAGTAATAATATTAATTAGGGGAGGATTATAGTATGGATAATGAGCAGCTTTGGTCAGTGTTTTTAAGTAACATAAAAAATGAATTAAATAATCCTCATTCTTTTGATATTTGGTTTTTAGATACAAAACTTGTTTCTATTGAAAATGGTATTACAACTGTTCTTGTTCCAACTGCTGTACATATAAGATATTTAAATACTGTCTATATTCAATTAATGGAAAATGCTTTTAATAAGGTTTTCAATACTAATACATCTTTCTATTTTATTTCTGAAGAAAGTCACGATGATGACTTTAATGTTATAAATGATATAGACTTAACAGATAATACTGAGAATGTTAGAAACCATAGAGCAGCTAATTTAAATCCAAAATACACATTTGATACTTTTATCGTAGGTGAAAGTAATAAAGTTGCTTCTAGTGTTGCTGCTGCTGTTGCAGAACAACCGGGTAAACAGTTTAATCCTCTTTTTATATATGGTAAAAGTGGGCTTGGTAAAACTCATTTAATGCAAGCAATTGGTAATTATGTATTAAAAAATTCTATGGAAAATGTATTGTATGTAAATTCTAATACTTTTCTTGAAGAATTTGTAGATAGCATTAAGGAATCTGGAAATAGCTTTAAAGAAAAATATCGAAATATTGACGTATTAATAATTGATGACATTCAATTTTTAGCAAATGCAGATAAAACACAGGAAGAGTTTTTTCATACTTTTAATGTTCTTCATCAAAATAATAAGCAAATTATTATCTCTAGTGATAGAAGCCCTGATGATTTAAAAACTTTGGAAGAGCGTTTACGAACTAGATTTAACTGGGGGATTAGTGTAAACATTAACCCACCGGAATTAGAATTAAGAAAGCAAATTTTAAAGAGTAAATTAAGTGAATTAGAAGTAGATTCTATTATTAGTGATGATGTTATTGATTATATTGCAAATCGTGCTACTAATGATGTACGTGAATTAGAAGGAACTCTTAAAAATTTACTTGCTACTGCAACAATTCTTGGGAATGGGGTAGATATTGATTTAGATTTTGCAATTAGTTGTTTAAAAAATACAAATACAGTAGTTAAATCTAAAAAAAGAAATGTCGATAATATCATCAATGTGGTTGCAAAAACTTTTGGTGTTTCATCTGATGAAATTATTAGTAAAAGTAGAAAAAGAGAAATTATTTTTCCAAGACAAATAGCAATGTATCTTGCTAGAGAAATGACAGATCTTAGTTTTCAAAAAATTGGACTTTATTTTGGAAATAAAAATCACTCAACAGTTATGAGCTCATGTGAAAAAGTTTCACAACTTATAAAAACAGATGAACATCTATCTACTACAATTTATAAGATTAAAGAAAATATTTAATTGATGAAAAATAAAGAAATTTGTTGAAAATTATTAACATTTTACGCATAATATATTATAATGAATATATAGGTTTATAAAGTTTTCAACAATACCAACATATATAATAATAATAATAATAACTTATTATATAATAATACAAGGAGGTTTGTATGCAATTTCAAATCGATAAAAAAATGTTACAAACAAATTTAAATTATGTGAGTAAAGCTGTTTCTTCTAAAACTCCAATACCAGCATTAAATGGAATAAAGTTTGAATTAAATCAAGAAGGACTTATTTTAATTGGAAGTGGACTAGAGTTAACAATTAAAGCTTTTATTCCAAAAGTTGTTAATGAAAAAGAAATCATTAATATTCAAACTACAGGTACAATGATAGTTAATGAAACATATATTACTGAAATTGTTAAGAAAGTGGAGGATGATTTTATTTCTTTTGAGTTAATTGAAGGAAATCAAGTTAGAATAAAAACAAAGCAAGCTAAGTTTAATTTAAATTGTATTAGTGCTGAAGAATATCCAAGAATAGATATTATTAAAAGTGATGAAAATATTACTTTTACAAAAGCAGATTTTAAAAAAATTATTAGTCAAACAGTATTTGCTGTTAGTAGACAAGAAAGTAGACCAATATTAACTGGGGTTTGCTTTGATTTTGTTGGTAATGTTGTAAATATTGCTGCTACTGATAGCTATAGACTAAGTAATAAATTATATACTAATAATGGTGAATTAAATGCTAATATAATTATTCCAGGAAAAAGTTTGATGGACCTTAATAATATTTGTAATGGCTTTGGTGATATTACAATGCACGTATTTTCAAATAAAGTTATGTTTGAATTTGATAATGTAGTTTTTCAATCAAAATTATTAGAGGGTACATATCCAAATGTATCAAAGTTGATTCCAACAGATTTTGAAACAGAAATTATTGTAGACAGCAAATCACTTGTTAATACTATAGATCGTGCTTCAATTTTATCTAGAGATAAAACTAAAAATGTTGTAAAGCTACAGTTAGATAATAATAATGCTATAATTAGTTCAAATTCTCCAGAAGTAGGTAAAATAGAAGAGAGTATCTTTATTGAAAGTATCAAACTAGGTAGTTTTGATATTTCATTTAGTGCTCGCTTTGTAAGAGAGGCAATTTTATCTCATGATTGTGAAAAAGTTTTACTTAAGTTTAATGGAGATATGAAACCTATTATAATTGTAAACCCAGAGGATAATACAAATATTCAATTAGTTTTACCTGTGAGGACATATTAAGGCTTTTAGCCTTTTTATTTTATTATGGATATTTATATAAAAGGAGATTACATTCAATTAAATAGGTTGTTGAAATTTGCTGGGATAATTTCAACAGGTGGAGAAGCAAAATTTTTTATTGAAGATAACAATGTAATTTTAAATGGTGAAGAGGTATTTGAACTTAGAAAGAAAATAAGAATTGGAGATGTTCTTTTTATTAATGAGGAACGCATTAATATTCTTGAGGAAAAATAGATGAAAGTAAATAAAGTTGTTTTAAAAAATTATAGAAATCACTTAAATTTAAAAATAGATTTTAGCGACAATATAAATGTAATTTTTGGACATAATGGTAGTGGAAAAACAAACGTAGTTGAAAGTATTTATTTTGTAAGTTATTTGAGTAGTCATAGAACAAGTAACTTCAATGAGATTATAAATTTTTCTGCTGATTTTTCTAAGATAAGTTTACACTCAGATAATATATATGAAATTATTTTAAGTAAAGGTACTAAAAAATGTATGATAAATAACAATATTGTTTCTAAGCAAAGTGATTATATTGGGCTATTTAAAAGTGTAATATTTTCTCCTGAGACAATTGATTTACTTTTAAAATCTCCGAGCGAACGAAGAAAGTATATTGATATGATTATTTGTATGGTTGACAGTACGTATATTCATATAATAAAAGAATATAATTATGCTCTAAAGCAAAGAAATGATTATTTAAAACAAATGCTAATTAATAGCTTAGCAGATAAAGATTATTTTAATATTATTAATGAAAAGTATATTGATTTATGTTTGATTATTTATAATAAAAGAAAAAATTTTATTGCTGAGCTTAATGAGTATGTAAATTTAATTTTTAAAAATTTTTTTGATTTTAATCTTACAATTGATTATGAAACTCAGTCAAAACTAGATTTTGATGATTTAGAAAATACTTTTAGAAATAAACTTGATAGTCGTTTTGATCGTGAACTTAATTTGGGAAGTACAATAACAGGTCCCTCTCGTGATGATATAGTTTTTAACATCGATGGACACAATGTAAAATTTTTTGGTAGTAAGGGCCAGCAGAGAATAGTTCTTATTTCTTTAAAGCTTGCTGAAATAAAAATGATTCATGAGTATACAAATACTTATCCTGTACTTATTTTAGATGATGTTTTGAGTGAATTAGATGAAGATAGACAAAATTATTTATTCGATATTCTGTCTAAATATAATATTCAAACTATCATTACTACTACAGATATATCTGATATAAAAAACAATGTTAATTTTAATAAGATAGATTTGGAAAAACTTAATAATAATTAATGATTATTTATAAACAAATCTCTTACATATATTCTGTGTTTTAATATATGTGGGAGGTTTTTATATGAAAAAGTTTTTAAAATTTATAATAATAGCAGCATTATTATTTCCTGGGAAAAGTGTTAGTTCAGAAAGTAAGATAAGTGGTGAAAATATTAATTATAATAAAAATTCTGTAAATATTGTAGAAAATAGAAATATTTTATACTATTCAACATTTTCAAACATTGGTGTTTATTGGCAAGACTTGTATGTAAATGGAAAATACTCATATTGCTTAAACTTT
This sequence comes from Bacilli bacterium, assembly GCA_047973085.1. Classification (GTDB taxonomy): domain Bacteria; phylum Bacillota_I; class Bacilli_A; order JBKEDG01; family JBKEDG01; genus JBKEDG01. The sequence goes on from JBKEBI010000014.1 coordinate 4,415, forward strand.
GAAGATTTAATAGAAAATGGCTCAAACCACTATTTAGAAGATCCACAAAAATATTATAGTGATAATCACTGGAATATGATAAGCTTATACGCAATGTATGCTCAAAGGGCTTTTGAACGTACAGGAGATAAAAATTATCAGTTAGCAGGACAAGCATTAATTCATGAGTCATTTGAAGATAAACCAACTGAAATGAAGTTCTATGATGTTTCTTCAGGGTTAAGAAAAGAATTTAATGTAGATTCCTATAAGAAAGAGATTATAGATTTGTATAATACTCATTTAACAATACCAAATCTAAATTTTGGTGATACTAGTTTTAAAGTCGGAGATATATATAGTTTTGAAGATCAAAACTATATTATTAAAAATTATGATATAGAAGATGTAAATGGCAATTCTGAGATTAGTATTGAAGAAAATAGCTTAAAAATAAAAGTTAAAGGCTCTGGAAAAACAACATTTACTCTAACAAGTGATAAATATAGTAAAGATGGTGAAATTATGCTTTGGGTTGCTAGTAATATGCAAGATTTGATAACAGTAACATCTTATAATCCAACAAAAATAGACTATGACTTTGTTTCCACTGTGAAAACAGGATCTTTAGAGGTTTTCAAAGTGGATTCTACTACAAAGGAAAAATTAAATGGTGCAGAATTTACTTTAAAAAAATATACTGATGGTAATATAATTGATATTAGTGATTTTACAGTTAATGAGTACATTACTTTATCTGATCTTGAAATTGGAAAATATCAACTTGTTGAGACAAAAGCGCCTATAGGATATATAAAAAAGAATAACAGTATTGAATTTGAAATAAAAAACGATGGAGAAGTTGTTGTGTTAGAAATTGAAAATGATAAAATTTTGCCACAAACAGGAATAAATTCTAACCTATTTTATTATACATTTTATATAATTATTTTTCTTATTTTAATAAGAGTAAAAAGAGATATAAAATTGAGTTTTAAACGTTGATAACTCGTGCAAAACAAGTGAAAATATGGTATAATTATAAATAGGTGTTGGAATAGTGGGAGGTATTAAGATGAGTGTAGAAACTAATTATGATTCATCGTCAATACAGGTTTTAGAAGGACTTGAGGCGGTTAGAAAAAGACCAGGAATGTATATCGGTTCAACTAGTAAAAAAGGCCTTCATCATTTAGTGTGGGAAATTGTAGATAACTCAATTGATGAGGCATTAGCTGGTCATTGTGATACAATTACAATTGATATTACAAAAGACAATGAAATTAGAGTTAGCGATAATGGAAGAGGAATTCCATGCGAAAAACATGCTAAAACTGGTATCTCTACTGTAGAAACTGTATTTACTGTTCTACATGCTGGTGGAAAGTTTGGTGGCGGAGGATATAAAGTGTCTGGAGGGCTTCATGGTGTTGGTGCAAGTGTTGTTAATGCACTTAGTTCATATCTTGAAGTGGAAGTGTGTTATAAGGGGCATAAGTATCACATGAGATTTGAAGATGGAGGAAAGCCTATTAGTGAGTTAAAGCAAGTAGGTACTTGTGATATTAGCGGAACTTCAATTATATTTAAGGCTGATTCAGAAATTTTTAAAGAAACAACAGATTATGATTATGATATATTAGCTTCTCGTGTTCGTGAACTTGCATTTTTAAATAAAGGTTTAACTTTAAAAATTAGTGATGAAAGAAATGGAAATAGTGAAACTTTTTATTATGAAGGTGGAATTAAAGAATATGTAGAGCTTTTAAATAATGGAAAAGAAAATATTCATGAAGAAGTAGTTTATGTAGAAGGTGAAGAAGAAGAAATTATTATTGAAGTTGCTCTTCAATATAATAATGGATTCACACATAATATTTATTCATTTACCAATAATATTAATACGCATGAAGGTGGAACACATGAGGATGGTTTTAGATCTGCTCTTACTCGTATTTTAAATGCATATGCAAAAGACAATAATCTTTTAAAGAAAAGTGATGATAGTTTGTCTGGAGAAGATGTTAGAGAAGGACTTACATGTATTATTTCTGTGAAACATCCAGATCCACAGTTTGAGGGTCAAACTAAAACAAAACTTGGAAATAGTGAAGTAAAGAAAATTACATCAACTATTTTTACAGAAGGTATGAAAAGATTTTTACTTGAGAATCCAACAGCAGCTAACCAAATAATTGAAAAGAGTTTAGTGGCTCAAAAAGCTAGACTTGCTGCAAAAAAGGCAAGGGAACTTACGAGAAGAAAGAACGCTCTAGAAGTTTCAAGTTTACCAGGAAAGCTTGCTGACTGTAGTAGTAAAGATGCTGCTGAATCAGAGCTATATATTGTGGAGGGAGATTCTGCAGGTGGTAGTGCTAAACAGGGAAGAGATAGTAAATTTCAAGCTATATTACCGTTGCGTGGTAAAGTAATAAATGTTGAAAAAAGTAGGGTTGATAAAATATTTGAAAATAATGAAATACGTGCAATGATTACTGCTCTTGGTACAGGTGTTGGTGATGAATTTGATATTGAGAAACTTAGGTATCATAAAACATTGATTATGACAGATGCAGATGTAGATGGTGCGCATATTAGAACTTTGCTTTTGACATTCTTGTATCGCTATTTACGACCTTTGATAGAAAGTGGAAATATTTTTATTGCATGTCCCCCATTGTATAAATTACAGCAAGGCAAGAGAATAGAATATGTTTATAGTGATGATGAGTTAAATAAAATGATGCCTTCTTTTGATGAAGATAAAAAAGTTGATATTCAAAGATATAAAGGTTTAGGAGAGATGAATCCTGAACAATTGTGGGAAACAACAATGAATCCTGAGAATAGAACAATTATTCAAGTGAATATTGAGGATGCTATGGAAGCTAGTTTGGTTTTTGAGATGTTAATGGGAGAAAATGTTGAACCAAGAAGAGATTTTATTGAAAAAAATGCAAAATTAGTTGAAAATTTAGATATTTAGGAGGAAGTTATGAGTGAAATAAAACAAATAAATATTGCATCAGAAATGAAGAAATCATTTCTTGAGTATGCAATGAGTGTTATTGTATCACGTGCTCTTCCTGATGTTCGTGACGGGCTTAAGCCAGTTCATCGTAGAATTATTTATTCTATGAATGAACTTGGAATGCATAGTGATAAATCATATAAAAAATCAGCACGTATTGTTGGTGAAGTAATGGGGAAGTATCATCCACATGGTGATTCTTCTATTTACGATGCAATGGTACGTCTTGCTCAGGACTTTTCAACAAGATATATGCTTATTCAAGGTCATGGTAATTTTGGATCAATTGATGGAGATTCTCCAGCAGCAATGCGTTATACTGAAGCTAGAATGAGTAAAATATCTATGTATATGGTAAAAGATATTAAAAAGAAAACTATTGATTTTCAAGATAATTATGATGCGACAGAGACAGAACCAGTTGTTTTACCATCCCGTTTTCCAAATGTTTTAGTAAATGGTACTACAGGTATTGCAGTAGGGATGGCTACTAATATTGCTCCTCATAACTTAGAGGAAGTAATTGATGGTCTGATTGCTTATATGGAAAATGATGATATAACAACTAGAGAATTAATGGAGTATATTAAAGGTCCAGATTTTCCAACTGGAGGAGTGATTCTTGGTACAAGTGGTATATACTCTGCATTTGAGACAGGTAAGGGAAGTATTCCTCTTAGATGTAAAAGTGAAATTATTGATATTAGGAGTGGAAAACAAGCTATTATTATTACAGAAATTCCTTATCAAGTACAAAAGGAACGTTTAGTTGTTAAAATTGCGGATCTTGTAAAAGAAAAAAAAATTGATGGAATTACTGATTTAAGAGATGAATCGAATCGTGACGGAATTAGAATTGTAATTGAACTTAGAAAAGATGTTAATTCTGGCGTTATTTTAAATAACTTATATAAGCAAACACAGATGCAAACTAACTTTAGCATTAATAATTTAGCTCTTGTTAACAATGAACCTAAGCTTCTTACTTTAAAAGAGACATTAGGTCATTATCTAAATCATCAAGTTGAGGTAATTGAACGAAGAACGCTTTTTGATTTAAATAAAGCTAAGGAAAGATTACATATTGTAGAAGGTCTTTTAATTGCTCTTGATAATATTGATAAAGTTATTGAGATTATTAGAGCAAGCAAAACTGACGAAGAGATTATTGAAAAATTTGATAGAGAGTTTTCGCTATCGGAAATACAATCAAAAGCTATACTTAGTATGCAGCTTAGAAGATTGTCAGGACTTGAAAGAGAAAAAATTGGTAATGAAGCTGATGAATTGAGAGTTTTAATTGAAGAACTAGAGTTTATTCTAAGTTCTAAAGAAAAAATATATGAGATTATTAGAGAAGAGCTAGAGGAAATTAGAGAAAAATTTGGAGATGAACGAAGAACTGAAATAGATAATACTGCAATCGATTATATTGATGATGAGTCATTGATTCCGGTTGAGGATATTATGTTGATGCTTTCTTCAGAGGGGTATATTAAAAGAACAAAATCAAGTGATTATCGTGTTCAAAATCGTGGAGGTGTTGGACTAAAGGGTATGAAAACTAACGAAGAAGATTTTGTAGACATAGTGTTAAACTCTAGTACTCATGACTTTGTACTGTTTTTTACAAACTTTGGAAAGGTTTATCGCTTGAAAGGATATGAAATTCCTGAATATAGCAGAACTGCTAAAGGAGTTCCAATTATTAACTTACTCCTTTTAGATCCAGGTGAAAAAGTGAACTCAATAATTACAATCCCAGAATTTAATGAAGATTGTTACTTGTGTTTTGCTACAAAAAAAGGATTGATAAAGCGCACGAGCTTAAGTGAATATGAATCAATTAGAAAAACTGGAAAAATTGCTATTTCACTTCGTGAAGAAGATGAGCTAATTTCAGTTAGACATACATCAGGATCTGATTCAATTCTATTATGTAGTAGTTCTGGTAAAAGTGTTTTATTTAAAGAAAATTCTATTAGAAGTAGCGGAAGAAATTCTTCGGGAGTAAGAGGAATTAGAATAAGTGAAACTGAAGTGTGTATTGGTATGGCAGTTGCAGATAACGCTTCACAAGTTCTTGTTATTAGTGAGAATGGTTATGGAAAGCGTACACCTATTGATAAATATCGCCATCAAACAAGAGGTGGTTCTGGTGTTAAGACAATTAAAATAACAGAAAAGAACGGACCGCTTGTTGCAGCAAGAGCTGTTAAGGGAGATGAAGATATTATGGTTAGCTCTAATGAGGGTATGATGATTAGAACTAGCGTGGAACAGGTTAGTATTACAGGTAGAGATACTTTAGGGGTTAGAATTATTAACTTAAAAGAGGGTGAAGTTGTAAGTAATATTGCTATTGTTAGTAAAGAAGATGAAGTGGTACTAGAAACATCAGAAGAATTAAATTAGTAGAGGATAACATTTGTTATCCTTTTTGAAAAGGGAGAGGTGTTTTATGATAGATCAACATGTACATTCATGTTTTTCACCTGATTCTTCAGTTAAAATTGAAGATTATATTGAACTTATGAATATGTATGAGAATGAGTATTTAAATTTAACAGATCATTTAGATTGTTTGGATAAATTAAAAAAAAATGACGTGTACGATTATATTGGAAAAATGGAAGATCAATATGACTATATTAAAGAATTGGATGAAGAAGTATATCTAGGAATAGAAGTTGGCTTTAATAGTACTACACTTCGTCAAACAAAAGAATTTTTGAATAAGCATGATTATAGCTTAATTTTGCTTTCTATTCATGATAATGATTTTGAAATGATAAGATATTGCTTTGCAACTTCATATGATATTTCTACAGATCAAGTAACAAAGTTATATTTCAAACAAATGTATGAAGCTGTTACTTCAGGTATTGATTATGATGTACTTTCACATATTGGATATATTTTTAGATATACTAATAATGAAGTAAATCCAAATAATTATTTAAAAGACATTGAAAAGATTCTTAAGGTTGTTGTAAGTGAAAATAAAGCTATTGAAATTAATACAGGGTGCTTTAGAAGAGGAGCATATGATGCTAAAATTTTTTATTCAAATGTTTTAAAAATTTATAAAAGATTGGGCGGATACAAGATTTCTTTAGGGAGTGATGCTCATTTATTGGATGATTATTGTAGTATGTTTAATGTGGCTAAAAATTTTTTAATAGAGAATGGTTTCAATCAAGTTACATTGGTTAAAAATAGAGAACATAAGCAGTTCAACATAAAATAAATTGTAAAATAAGGATTTATTATTGACATTTATGATGTAAAGGTTTATAATCTCTTTAAAGCAATTAAAACAGATAAGTAAATATATTTGCTATTTAAGAGAGTTAGTGGTTGGTGAAAACTAATATAGTGTATATATTGAATCTACTGTTTAGTGGAATTAATAATTTCCGTTTTATAAAGCGTTAATTTATATGAGATGTTTCACGTGAAACATAAAGAGGGTGGTACCGCGAAGAAATTCGCCCCTTACCATTCTCTTTTTTTATTTAAAGGAGGAGAAAATATGTTAGATATTAAAGAAATTCGAAAAAACCCGGAAAAATTTAAAGAAGGATTAAAACTTAGAGGAGAGCAATATGTCAAACAAATTGATGATATATTAGCACTTGACGTAGAAAGAAGAAGGCATTTAACTGAAGTAGAACAGTTAAAAAACTTAAAAAATGATTTGAGTAAACAAATTGGGTTGTTTAAGCGAGACGGTAAAGATACAAATGAGTTAATAGTTGAATCTGAGAAAATAACTAGTAAAATTGAAAAATTTGATGAGGAAATTGCCACAATTGATAAAAGAATATTTGACATAATTATTTTAATTCCTAATTTAGTTCATAAAGATGTAGCATTTGGAAAAGATGAAGAAGATAATGTTTTGATTAGAACATTTGGATCAATACCGCAGTTTGATTTTGTTCCAAAGGCACATTATGAATTAGGGGAAAAACTGGGGATCTTAGATTTTGAAGGTGCATCACGCATTGTAGGTAGCAGGTTTACGCTACTAAAAAAAGATGCTGCTAGATTAGAGCGTGCTTTAACATGCTATATGATGGACTTGCATACTATAGAATCAGACTATGTAGAGGTAATTCCTCCGTATATTGTTAACAGAGAAACAATGACAAATGCGGGTAAACTACCAAAATTTGAAGATGACGCATTTAAATTTTATTCAAATCAAGACTGGTTTTTAAACTCTACTGCAGAAATTCCTTTGATTGGATATTTTTCAAATCAAGTTCTACAAGAAGCAGATTTACCTATAAATATAGCTGGTTATACTACTGCATTTAGGAAAGAGGCAGGTTCAGCAGGAAGAGATACAAGGGGAATGCTTAGGCAGCATCAATTTAAAAAAGTAGAGTTGTTCAAAGTGGCAAGCCCTGATAATTCGTATGAACAATTAGAAGAAATGGTAAAGCAATCTGAAAAAGTGTTGCAAGGATTAAATATTCCTTATAGGGTAGTAAGCTTATGTACAGGAGATTTAGGAGAAACTAGTACAAAGACATATGACATTGAGGTATGGTTACCTTCTCAAGAAAAATATCGAGAAATTGCTTCAATAAGCAATACAGAAACATATCAATCGATGCGTGCAAATGTAAAGTTTAAGCGTGAAAATAGTAAAAAACTTGAGTACGTTCATTTACTAAATGGATCTGGAGTTGCTGTTGGACGATGTATGATTGCAATTATGGAAAACTATCAAAATGAAGATGGTTCAATTACAGTTCCAGAAGTTCTTATTCCATATATGAAGAAAAATATTATTAAGTAATGTTTCACGTGAAACATACAAAGACTAGATTATCTAGTCTTTTTCTATTGTTTACATATTAGTTGTTTTTTAATCGTTGTTATCGTAAGTGTAAAATTTAAAACTACAGTACAATATAATTATTTAGTATGAATGTTTATAAAAATAAGCGTTAAATATCATAAAACTGACTATAATAAAAAGTATAAATTTATATATTTATGCTTTTTTAAGTGTGTATGATTTACAGTTAGTAAATTATATTATATGAATAAGTAATTTTTCCAAAGTTATGACATGTAAACATATATAATAGTGTGCTCTTTATTAAAGTACAATATTCAAAAACATTGTATATTATGTTATAATATAGAATGAAGAAGGTGAAGAAATGAAAAAGAATAATAAAGTATTATATGGAGTAATATGTTCACTGGTTTTAGTGTTTGCTATATTCCTTTCTATAGCAGGAACGTCAGTATATTACAAAGTGTTTTATGCAGGAGAAAATAACTATTTATTGCTTGATAAAGTTTATGATGAACTAGATCAAAATTATTATAAAGAATTAGATGAAGATGTACTATATGATGGAGCAGTAAAAGGAATGGTTGAAGCCTTAGATGACCCGTACTCTAGCTACATGGATCCAGAAGAAACAGAACAATTTAAATTAATGATTGAGAACCAGTTTGTTGGCATTGGAGTTCAAATTGAACAAACATTAAGTGGAGTGTATATTACAAAAGTATATGAAGACTCTCCAGCAGAAAAAGCAGGGCTTGCCGAAGGAGATATATTTAGTACAGTAAATGGCGATGATGTGTTAGAATTAGCAGTTGATGAGTTGTCTTCACTTGTTAGAGGACCAGAGGGCTCAGAAGTAGAAATTGGTGTTAAACGCGCTGGAGAAGAAGAAGACTTAACTTTTAAAATTGTTCGTACTTCTATTGAATTGGTAGATCTAACATATGGACTTGTTGGAGATAATGATGAAATAGGGTATATAAAAATAAATGACTTTACAGGAGATATTTATGAACAGTTTAATAATGCATATAAAGATCTAAAATTGAAAGGTATGGACTCTTTAATTATTGATGTAAGAGATAATGGAGGGGGATATCTTGATCAAGTTTTAAAGATTGTAGATATGTTTGTTGATGACTCAAAGCCAATTTATCAAGAAAAAGTAAAAGATAAAATTACAGATGAAGTTTATGGTAATAAGTCAAAAGAAGAAATAGAAGTGGCAATACTTATTAATGAAAACAGTGCAAGTGCAAGTGAGTTGTTGGCTGCATCATTAAGTGAAATAAATGGGAGTAAATTAATAGGTACAACTACATTTGGAAAAGGAACTGCTCAAACAACAAAAGAATATTCAAATGAATCATCACTTAAATATACATATGCTCAATGGTTGACACCTGATGGAAATTGGATTAATGATGTAGGGATTGCTCCTGATAAAGAAGTTGAGTTGAATGAATCATTTTCACTGAGAAAAGTGCTAATTAGTGATACGTTAGAATTTGATCAAGTTGGTGATCAAGTTGTAAATGCGCAGAAAATATTAGCTGCTTTAGGGTATGAAACAAGAATTGATGGTTACTATGGTGATGACACAACAGCAGCAGTTAGTAAATTTCAAGAAGCTAATACTTTATCTATAACAGGTATAATTGATATGGAAACTGCAAATAAGTTAAATGAAAAGTATGAAGAATATTTAAAAGATTATAAAAAAGATAATCAAATAATGCAGGCAATAGAGGTGTTAACAAATGAATAAGGGTTTATTTGTAACCTTTGAAGGTGGAGAAGGTAGTGGGAAAACTACAATAATTAGTCACCTTATAGAAGAACTAAATAAGCTAAATATAGAATATGTAATAACAAGAGAACCTGGTGGATGCGATATATCAGAGCAAATAAGAGATATAATTTTAGATGTAGAAAATACGATGATTCATAAAAGAACAGAAGCATTATTGTATGCAGCTAGTAGAGCACAGCATGTTGAAGAGGTTTTAAGACCTGCTCTTGATAAAAATAAACTAGTGATATGTGATAGATATGTAGACAGCTCAATTATATATCAAGGTTATGCAAGAAATAATAGCATTGATGATATTTGGGCAATAAACAACTTTGCTATGGATAATATTATTCCTGACATTACAATATTCTTTGATATTACACCTAAGGAAGCCTTTGAGAGATTAGAAAAATATTCTCGTCAAATGAATCGTTTGGATTTAGAAGATATTAGCTTTCATAATGAAGTATATGATGCTTATATGGTTTTAGCTAAGCAAGATAGATTTGTTAAAGTAGATGCTACAAAAAGTATAGAAGAAGTTGTAGCAGATGTATATAAAATAGTTTATAGTGAAATTACTAAGCGAGGTTTATGTGAATAAAGTTGGATTTCAAAATGAAATATTAGATCGAATAAATGTAAGTTATGATATGAATAAAATATCTCATGCCTACATTTTTTCTGGTAGTAATAATTCAGGTCAGCTTGAAATGGCTAAATATTTAGCTATTAAGATAATTGCGGATGATATGGAAGAAAAAAATTTAATAGAAAGCATGATTCATCCAAATGTGTTCTATATTAATACAACAAAACAAAATATAAGTAAAGAGCAAGTATTAGAAATGTCTAATGAGATAGCAACGAGTTCAATGTCAGGTAAACCCAAAATTTTTATAGTAGATGATGCACAAAAGCTAACGATTAGTGCTCAAAATAGTTTACTTAAAGTTGTAGAAGAGCCAGACAGTAAAAGTATTTTTATATTTATAGTAGAGAATGTTAATCAATTACTTACAACAATTGTTAGTAGAAGTCAAATTGTAAAATTTAAGCCAATAGTTTTTGATGTATTATACGATGAAATTGTTGATAATTATGATAATTCTTTAAAATTAAAATATGCTTTGTATATTGATAATAATAAGTATGATGAACTATATAATTCTGAAGAGTTCACAAATTATCTTGGTGTAGTGTACGATTATTTAGAAACATATTTTAAAAATAAAGGACAGTTAATTATAAAGCTAGAAGAAATGTGTTATAGTTTTTGTAATAGTAAGGATAAAATTATAAATTTTGTAAATTTTTTAATTGTGAATGTTAGTAGTATGATTAATTATAAAAATAGTACTGGAGAACTGTTTGATAGCAGAATGAATTCGTTTATTAATGAAGTAAGCGAGAAAGAATTAGTAATACTTTTAAATAATTTATTTGAGTCATTTGATATGATAAATAATAATGTGAATATTAAACTAGCTATAGATAAATTTTCTATGGAAAGGGAGTGATAAAATGGAAAAGGTAGTAGCAATAAAATTTTATAAAAGTGGGATACCAAATGGTAAAGTATACTATTTCAAAGTAAATGGGCTAAAGATAAAGAATGATTTGGATGTGGTAGTAGATACTGATCGTGGAGAAGAAATAGTTAGGGCAGTTACTGATATTGTAGAAGTAGATGAAAAGAAATATAATTTTGAATTAAAAAATGTTGAAAGAATAGCAACAAAAAAAGATCTTGAAAACAAGAAGCGAAATGAAAAAGAACGTTTTACTATTTTTACGGAGTCAAAAGAGTTTATTGAATCAAGGCTTCCCCAAATGCAAATTATAAGTGCCGAATATACACTTAATCGAGATTTACTATTAATTTCCTTTGTTAGTGAAAGTAGAGTGGATTTTAGAGAACTTGTAAGAGAACTTGCGGCAAAATATCGTACAAGAATTGAACTTCGTCAAGTAGGAGTCCGTGATGAGGCAAAAATTATAGGTGGTATTGGGATGTGTGGAAGAATTATTTGTTGTAATAGTTTTGCAACAGAATTTGCTGCTGTTTCAATCAATATGGCTAAAAATCAAGGGTTATCGTTAGTACCCTCTAAAATAAGTGGACTTTGTGGGCGCTTACTTTGTTGTCTAAGATATGAAGATGAAGATTATAAAGAGATGAAAAAAGGATTACCCAAAGTAGGAAGTAAGTATGAAACAAGTCAAGGAAAGGGTAAAGTAATTTCTTTAAACGTTTTATTAAGAACTATGAAAGTTTATGTTGAAGGAAAAGGGATTGTAGAAGTGGAATTAGATGGAAGTAGTAAATGATTTATTAAATTATAATGGTTATAAAATAATCCAAAGAACAGATGGGTTTAATTTTTCTCTTGATTCTGTTTTACTTGCAAATTTTGCAACAGTAAATAAAAAGGTAAAAAATATTATAGATTTAGGATGTGGCAATGCGCCTATTCCCATTATTCTTTCAACTCTTACACCTGCAAAAATTATAGGAATAGATATTCAAAAAATTAGTTGTGATTTAGCAAGAAGAAGTGTCTTAATGAATAATCTTCAAAATCAAATTGAGATTATATGTGATAATTACAAGAATATTCATAAAAAATTGGGTCATGATACTTTTGATCTTGTTATATGCAATCCTCCATATTTTATTGTTAGAGAAGATAGTAATTTAAATGATAGTAAATTAAAAGAAATTGCAAGGCATGAAGTATTTGCTACTTTAGATGATGTATTGTATACTGCAAAAGTTTTATTAAAAAATAATGGATATTTTGCAATGGTTCACAGACCAGAACGCTTAGTTGAAATTATTGAAAAAATGAAAAAACATAATATTGAACCTAAAAGATTAAGATTTGTATACCCTAAAAAAACTGCAGCTGCAAATTTAATTTTAATTGAAGGTAGAAGAAATGGTAATACAGGACTTACTGTAGAATATCCGCTATATACACATAATATTGGTGGTGATTACAGTGATGAGGTAAAAGAGATGTTTAATGGAGGCAATAATGAGTATACAAAAAAGTTATGAGAATGAAAATGCACTATATCTAGTTCCTACCCCAATTGGTAATTTAGATGATATGACCTTTCGCTCTGTCAATACTCTATCTTCAAGTGAAATCATATATTGTGAAGATACAAGAACAAGTCAAAAACTTTTAAACCATTATAATATAAAAACTTTGACAAAAAGTCTTCATGAACATAATGAGGAAGAAAGAATTAGTGAAATAAAAGCTTTGTTAGATATAGGTAAAAAAGTTAGTGTAATAAGTGATGCAGGGATGCCAAATATTTGTGACCCTGGATTCAAAGTAATCAAGTCATTAATTAATGATAATTATAAGGTGATAAGTTTACCTGGTGCTAATGCATTTATTAGTGCAGTTGCTGCAAGTGGTTTAGATAGTACTAATTTTGCTTTTTTTGGTTTTTTTGAAAGAAAAGGAAATAAGGCGTTAGAAGTTTTAAATTCAATATCAAATTTGAAAATTACAGCTGGATTTTATGAAAGTCCTCATCGTATAAATAAAACTCTAAAACTTATATACAATAAGCTTGGAAATATCAATATAGTTATTTCCCGGGAAATATCAAAGAAGTTTGAAACTATTTATCGTGGTAAAATTGAAGAATTTGTTGATTTAGATTACAAAGGAGAAATAGTTTTACTTTTAGAATGTAACAAGAAGTTAGAAAGTTTAAGTTTAGAAGAATATATAAAACATGAACTAGAGAATGGTTTATATGGAAAGAGATTGGTAAAAGCAATAGCTGCAAAAAGTGAATATAGTAAAAATGAAATTTATGAAAAATATTTGAAATTTACAGAAGATAAATAATATTTTATTATGGGAGGTTACTATCGTGGGAAATATCAATTTAATAGTTGTTAAAGATTATGATGAAATGAGTAGTGTTGCTTTTAATTACTTTAAAACTGAGATAGAAAAAGGTTCTAAAAATTTTGGTATGGCAACGGGATCTACTCCTATAGGATTATATAAGTTAATATGTGAAGATTATGAAAATCATGATGTTTATGCAAATTTAAGTTATTATAATTTAGATGAGTATCATGGACTTTCAAAAAATCATTCTCAAAGCTATTATAGTTTTATGAATAAAATGTTATTTTCAAAAATTAAAGCTAAAAACTGTTATATTCCCAACGGTGAAATTGATATTTCAGATAGTATAGATGAGTATCAAAATATTTTAGATAGTGTAGAAATAGATGTACAGCTACTTGGTTTGGGGGTAAATGCACATATTGGCTTCAATGAGCCAGGTACACCTTTTGATTTAAAGACAAACTTTGTTAAGTTAAAAAATACTACTAGAGAAGCAAATAAGCGCTTTTTTAATAATGATATTGATGAGGTACCAAAGTATGCATTGACTATGGGTATTGATGATATTATGAAAGCCAAAAAAATATTAGTTTTAGCAAATGGAGAAAGTAAGGCTACTGCTGTATATAATATGCTATATGGTGAAATAGATGAGCTAGTTCCTGCTTCAATTTTGCAATCTCATGCTGATGTTACATTGATTGTAGATACTAAAGCTGCTTCCAAATTACCACTTACTTCAATGGCAATTGATATAAGTAGCACAAGAATAAAAGTTGGTATTTTTAATAAAAATTTGGAACGCATTGCTTTTGAAGTGGTTTCACACCAAGCTGAAAATATTTATGAAAAAACTTTAAAAATTGTAAATTCAATGTTAGATAACAATGTTTATAAAATAGGGGTAAGTATTAGTGGATATGTTAATAATGGTGTTGTATCTCATCCAAGAAATAAAATGTTTAGCTTCGAAATTAAATCTCAATTAGAAAAAGATTTAAGAAAAAAAGTTTATGTTATAAATCGAGCTAATGCTAGTGCATATGGAGAGTATATAGTAAATTATAATACAGCTCAGTCACTATACTATATTTCACTTGCAACGGGAATTGGTGGTGGATATGTATATGATGGAGAATTAATTACAAGTAAAAGAGGTTTAGTTGGTGAAATTTCAAATATGATAATAGATACGCATGAATTTAATAATGATTTCTTTGCAGATGGAAGTATAGAAATGCATTACAATACATATAAACTAACAAAAAATGAAAAATTGTTTATTAAGCAGATTGGAATTGTAGTTGCCAATATTGTGAATACAATAGATCCTGAAGTGATTGTGTTTGATTTAAAAAATCTTGATTTAAATGAGAATTTAATTGAAAAGATAGAGTATTATACAAATGATTTATTATATGATGTGCACGGTTGTAATATAGAAATTTTCAAATCACAATTAAAAGATGAAAGTTTAGTGGGTGCAGCTTTGTTTGCAATGAAAGGATGTTAATCTTTATGATAAAAGAATATTTAATAATGGCACTTGTAAGTGGGTTGATTTCCTATTTACTTGTCCCTATAACAATAAAAATTGCATATCACATAAAAGCAGTTTCAATTCCTCATTCAAGACATATCCATACAAAAGCGATGCCTTTACTTGGTGGTTTAGCAATATTTTTGGCTTTTATAATTGGGTTTATGATATTTTCTACACCATATGTTTATTCAACTAGAACAGTAGTTTATGAAATCCCTGCAATTTTAATATCAAGTATTTTAATTTTATTGCTTGGTGTAATTGACGATATTAAGCCTTTGAGTGCAAAATTTAAATTTGTTGTACAAGTTATTATAGCACTAGTTATTATCTATTATGGAAATTTAAAAATTGATGGAGTATTTAATTTTTTACCATCTACTGTTGATTCAATATTTTCTATAATATTAACCGTCTTTTGGATTGTTTCTGTTATTAATGCAATAAATCTTGTTGATGGTTTAAATGGATTAAGTGCTGGGGTAAGTGCTATTTACTTTGGAACTGTTCTAGCAGTATATGCATTTGGGGGATACGCAACTCAATTTGCATTGTTACTAGCTGCTTTAATGTTTGGGGCAACACTGGGATATCTACCATGGAATTTTCCTAAAGCAAAAGTATTTATGGGAGATGCAGGAAGTATGTTTCTTGGACTTATGATTGCAATAATTCCTTTACTTGGATTTAAACAAGTAACATTAGTATCACTTTTTTTACCAATGATTATGATGATTGTTCCGGTATTTGAAATATTTACAACAGTTGTAAGAAGAAAGCTAAATAATAAATCTCTTGGAGAAGCTGATGCTGATCATATTCATCATCAATTACTTAGGGCAACAAATAGTCCAGTCAAAGCAGTTTTATTAATATGGGGAATCTCTATATTATTTTCAATTGATGCAGTAATACTTGAAGTGGGAAATTTCACATTTGGAATTGTATTTTTTATTATTCTTGTATTTGCTGCAGTTGGATTAGTACAACTTTCAAAAGAATTTAATAATTATGAATCGATACTACGAAAATTAGTAAATAAGTTTAAAAACAGAAATAAATAAAATTTGTATAAAATACTTGCTAGTTACAATATCAAATGTTATAATTTTATTAAGCAAAGAAGAGGACATGATTTAATTTATTAATAGCGAGTCTAGTATGGTGAGAGTAGGCACAGATTAAATTACTACCTCGGAGTGTTCCTTAATCGGAGACGTTTAAAGTGCGTTAAACTTTAGAGTGTATAGAGTAATCTATAAAGTAAGGTGGTACCGTGCGAATTTGCACCCTTATTTTATAGATTTTTTATTTTAATTAGAGGAGGCTATTATGATAAAATTAATTTTTCCAGATGGAAACGAAAAAGAATTTGAAAGTGGGGTACTTGTTGTTGAAGTTGCAAAAAGTATTTCTCCAAGTCTAGCAAAAAAATGTGTTGCGGCTTATATTGATGATGAGTTGTATGATTTTAATCGTCCAATTGAAGTAAGTGGTAAAATAAAATTAATTACACAAGATGAAGAAGAAGCATTTGAAATTTTAAACCACTCAACTGCTCACCTTTTAGCTCATGCAGTAAAAAATTTGTATCCACATGCTAAATTTGGTGTAGGACCAGCTATAGAAAATGGGTTTTACTATGATATTGATTTAGGAGATGATGTTATTACTGAGGATACACTTGTAAGTATTGAAAAGGAAATGAAAAAGGTTGCTAGTTCCGGTATTGCAATGCAGAGACTAGAGATGAGTAGAGTTAATGCACTTAATTACTTTAGTAATGATGAGTACAAACAAGAGTTAATCAATGATTTACCTAAAGATGAGATTATTACAATCTATAAACAAGGAGAATTTAGTGATTTATGTCGAGGAGGGCATATTGGATTTATTTCTAATATAAAGCATTTTAAATTACTTAATGTTAGTGGTGCATATTGGCGTGGAAATAGTGAAAATAAAATGCTACAAAGAATATATGGTACATCTTGGTATAGTAAAGAAGATTTAGAAAATCATTTACATATGTTAGAAGAAGCAAAAAAGAGAGATCATCGAAAGCTTGGAAAAGAACTTGATTTATTTATGCTAAGTGAATATGGACCAGGGTTTCCATTTTTTTTACCTAATGGAATGATTTTGCGTGATGAACTTGAAAATTATTGGAAAATAATGCATAAACGTGAAAATTATGATTTGATAAAAACTCCTACAATGCTAAGTAAAGAACTATGGGAAGTAAGTGGACATTGGTTTAACTATAGGGAAAATATGTATTTAAGTGAAATTGATAAATATGAATTCGCAATTAAACCAATGAATTGTCCAGGTTCTATTCTTGTATATAAAAATGGATTACATTCTTATAAGAGCTTTCCGTGGCGTGTTGGAGAGCTAGGACTTGTTCATCGTCATGAAGCTAGTGGTGCTTTACACGGTTTATTTAGAGTTCGATCATTCACTCAAGATGATGCTCATATTTATATGACAAAAGATCAAATAAAAAGTGAAGTTGTTAGTGCAATTAAATTATTTGAAGAAATTTATTCGCAATTTGAATTAGATTTTTATATTGAACTATCTACAAAACCAGAAAAGGCAATTGGAGATGATTCAATTTGGGAAATTGCTGAAGATGCGCTTGCAAAAGCATGTATTGCTAGTGGAAAAGAATATAAAATTAATGAAGGTGATGGAGCATTTTATGGTCCAAAATTAGATTTTCAATTAAGAGATTGTATTGGACGTGTATGGCAATGTGGAACAATTCAACTAGATTTAAATTTACCAGAACGCTTTGACTTAACATATATTAATGCAAATGGAGAAAAGGAGCGCCCAGTAATGGTTCACCGTACATGCTTTGGGTCAATTGAGCGTTTTATTGGAATTTTAATAGAACATTATGCAGGAGCATTCCCAGTATGGCTTGCACCTAGACAAGTTGATATTATACCAGTTAATAATAATGCTCATTTAGAGTATGCAACTAAAGTAGATAAAATATTAAAATCTCATGATATTAGATCAAATATCGATGATCGTGAAGAAAAGTTAGGGTATAAAATTCGTGAAAGCCAAATGAAAAAAGTTTGCTATCAGTTAGTTATCGGAGATAATGAAGTTGCTAATAATGAAGTTACATATCGAAAGTATGGAAGTGATGAACAAATAACTTTAACTTTAGAAGAATTTACAAAAATAATTGTTGATATCAGAAATGAAAGAAAGTAGATACATGTGAAGATTATGTATGATAAATTAACGAGAATAATTATAAAAATATATTTAAAAATAAATAAGTATTTATCCAGTGCTTATGACCTTTTTAATACAAATAATATTTCAATGCTTCCAGCATATATCGCATTTTTTACATTATGGAGTATTGTTCCTCTTATAATTTTATGGGATACCCTTGAGAAGTTTGTTCCTAAAATTCTCGGAGAACAATCAATAAATAATCAAACTCTTGTTGATGCAGTTGATTTTATGAATGTGGATTATTCCATAAGTGATGGAGGGATTGTACTTATTATTTTAATAATTTATTTATCTTCAAAGCCATTTATGTCAATCATTTCAGCAAGCAATTATATATATAATATTACTGATACAAATATTTTAAAATCAAAGTTAAAAAGTATAATTTTATCTTTACTTCTAATTTTTACAATAATTCTACTCTTAATAATTCCAGTTTTAGGAGAAAAAATACTAATGATTTTAGAAAAAACTTTTACAAGTTTAAATATTGTCGATACAGCAAATATTTTTAAATGGCCAATTACGATAGTTTACTTGTTAGTCGTGCTATCAATTATTTATTCATTTTCTCCCAATGAGAGAATAAAGCTAAAATACTTTCTTCCAGGAACAATTTTTGCAACTGTTGGATGGCTTGTAGCTACATATTTATATTCAATTTATGTTAATGAGTTTGCTAACTATCATAAGATATATAGTAGTTTTACAAGTGTAATAATCTTAATGATTTGGCTATATTTAATAAGCTACATATTAATAATTGGTCTAGTAATTAATGCTGCATATTTTAAGGAAAAATTTGATGTTAAGTCTTGATGAGCTATCACAAAAATATGACTTTGATTATGGATATGTCAATGACTTTGTAGAAGAATTAGCTATAAATGAAGAACTATTAAGCAAAGTATCGGCGATATCGACTAATCCATGTCAAATTTTACCTAATTGTAAAACTGTAGTAGTATTGGCATTTAAGCATGATAACTTTTCAAAAAATTCTAATATTGCCGCTTTTGCTTGGGGAGAAGATTATCATAATAAGTTAAAAAAAATTGGAGAAAAACTTATTCCGTTATTTAATGATGCAATATTTTTAACGGATACACATATTTTAAATGAAAGGTATTTTGCAAAAAAATCAGGAATAGGACATATTGGTAAAAACTCAATGTTCATTAGTGATAAATTTGGTAGCTTTTGTCATTTAGCTATTTTGCTCACTTCAGATAAGTTATCAAATAATAGAAAAAGTATCAAGCATTGTGGAAGTTGTACTAAGTGCATCGATGCTTGTCCTACTAATGCAATTGGTGAGCAGATTGATTGTAGAAAATGTCTTAGTGAAAGATTACAAAGTAGAAATAATTTAGACTTTCAAAATATTGGGAACAATGTTTATGGCTGTGATATATGCCAAAATGTTTGTCCATACAATATATTTGATAAAAGTCCTACATTATTGTATAATAATGTAAGTATAGAAAATCTTCTCTTTTTAAAAAAGAAAGAGTTTGATTTATTTAAGGATAGAACATTCTATTGGATTGGTTATAGAAGTTTTATTAGAAATATTCATGTAGCATATGTTAATAATACTCAAGATTATTCAAAACTTAGTTTTCTAGAAAATAGTAATAGTCAGTATTTAAAAGATGTTGCAAAAGTTTTAAAAGGAGATGAATTTAATGATTAAAAAATCTATAATTGTGCTTGCTATTACGTTAATAGCATTGTTTGGGGCAAAGTTTAGTTATGATTATTATCAAGATAACTATTCAAAAATGTCAGATGTTAGTGTCGAAGAAATTACAACAATTGATGAAATGAATGGAGTGTTAGAAGAAAATGAGACAGTGTATGTTTATGTAGGTCGTCCAAATTGTGGAGATAGCGATGACTTTGAAGAGTATTTTGTAAGTATGATGGAAGATAACAATATTGATAACTTATACTACTTTAACATTAAATCAATTACTGATGAATATTCAGAAAATAAAGAATAGAAGGAAATGCTTGATGAAGAATTTGGGGTTATGTCTACTCCAACACTTGCTAAATTTGAAAATGGAGAACTTGTTTTAAAAAGTGAATGGACTCCAGCAACAGGATACAATCAAAAGATGGCAGAAGACTTTCTAGAAGAGAGTGGCATTTTAAATGATTAATGTTGTTTTGTATAATCCAGAAATACCACAAAATACAGGAAATATTATTAGAACATGTGCTGGAACAAACGCAAAACTTCATTTAATTAAACCCCTTGGTTTTTCTTTGGATGAAAAAAATGTTAAAAGAAGCGCAGTAAATCATATAGAAGATGTTGAAATGATTATTTACGAAGATTGGAATGAATTTCTAACTAAAAATAAAGGAATATTCTACTTTATTACAAGGTATGGAAAAAAGCCTCATTCATCATATGATTATTCAAATATTGAAGAAAATATATATTTTATTTTTGGTAGTGAAAGTAGTGGATTACCCAAAGAAATTATGCGTACAGAACTTGATAACTGCTTAAGAATTCCAATGTCAAATAAAATAAGGAGCCTAAATTTAAGCAACTGCGTTACGATGGTTGTTTATGAAGCACTTAGGCAACAAAATTATTATAATTTATACTTTGAGGAGCAGTTTAAAAGTTCAAATTTCATAATAGAAGATTAACAAGATAGCATTGTCGTTGTAGTTTATCTTCAGATATTATAGTAAAAATTTATTCGAAATATAAAAACTCTAAAGATAAAACACTTATTTTTGGAGTTTTTATAAACAATAGAATATTTGTAAATATTTAAATAAAGCTTATTAGGTATTTTATAAGGATAAAATGAGTTGTAATAATAAATTGTTTGATGTAAATTATTATTTTTTACCTTCTTTGTATATTATGATACAATAAATATAGTTTATATAAAGGTGGTGAATGAGTTGAGCTTGAAAAGAAAAATAGTTATCTCATATATTTTAATCTCATTATTTATAATTATCTCTTTAATCTATGTTACAGATTCATATTATCAATCTTCAATGCATCATAATAGTAAGTTAGTTGAATCTATGCAATTACTACATATAAGAATAGGAATTATTTCTTTTATAGTTTCATCCATTATAGGTATTATAATGGCAAATACCATATCAAAACCTATTGAAATAGTTAGTGATAAAACAAGAGAAATTAAAGATGGACATTATGGTAAAACTGTATCATTAACAACATCAACTAGTGAAATCCAAGACTTAATAACTTCAGTTAATAGTTTATCAAAAGCTCTTGAAAATGAATATCACTTAAAAAAACAGATGGTGGTGAATTATAGTCATGAAATAAGAACACCGCTTACATGCATTATTTCAACAATTGAGGGAATGGCAGATGGTATAATTGAAATAAGTGAAGAGAAACTAAATGAAATATACAGTGAGCTAATGAGACTTACTGATATGATAAATAAGCTTGATGAGCTTGTAGAAAGCAGTAACAGTGAAAGTAAATTAGTGAAGACAGATTTTGATTTGGTACAGCTGACTAGAACAATTATATCTACCTTTGAGATGAATTTTACTGAAAAAAATATTGCTGTAGATTTTAGTAGCGAGTTAGAGGTAATGAATATATATGCAGATATTGAAAAAATAAGAAGTTTATTTACTAATCTTATTTCAAATGCATATAAATATACCAATATTAACGGAAAAGTTGAAATAAATATTAGAGACAGCAAAGATAAGTATTTAATTATTGTTAGAGATAATGGAATAGGAATTGAAGAGGAGGAACTTGAAAAGATTTTTGATTATCTATATCGTGTTGATAAATCAAGAGTAAAAGACATTGAAGGTTATGGAATTGGCTTAGCGCTGTGCAAAAGTATTGTTTTGTCTCACGGTGGAGATATTGCTGTAGATAGCAAGTTAAGTGAGGGAACTACATTTATAATTACTTTAAATAAAGGTAATTAAAAAAACTTCCAATTTAAGAAGTTTTTAAAAAGTATTCATTATAATAGTAATATTTCTGATTTGGATATAATATTGAACTTTCTTCATTCTTCATATTAATACCATTTGGAATATTTTGTGTTTCTATGCAGATTCCCATGTAGTCTATGGGAATCTTTTTGTTAATATATTTGCTACAGTTACTTAAATAATTTCCAGTATAAACAACTGCATATTTTTGATTGGTTAAAATATTTAAAGCTATGTTGTTTTCATTGTTAGTTACGATAATTTTATTTGAATTTAAGTGGAAAGGGTGATCAATAAATTTAGTTATTTTAAATTGATCATCATAAATATCCCTTATTTTTCCACTGCCATTTAATATTGAAAATTGAGTTTTGTTTATGTCAATTTTATCTTTTGGAATAGAATCATTATCTAGATAATAAAGGTAATCACTATTTAGATTTACGGTATAATCTAAGCAATTGTTGCTATTTAAATTAAAATAAGTATGATTAGTTGGATTAAATAATGTTGCTTTTGACGTAGTAGCAAAAATTTCTTGTTTTAAAGTTTCTTTATTTAAAGTAAAAACTACCTTAATATCAAGAAAATTATATTTTAAACTCAAAATAGCAAAATTACCGTTTATCTCTACATTAAAAATTTGATTGGTAAAGCCGTTAAAACCACCATGAATAGAATGATTTTTAAGATTTTTATCCAGTGAAATATTAATGTTATTTATAGTGTATTTTGAATTTTCAATTCTTCCTGCATAAGGACCAACACAACTTACACCCAACTGTATATCATTATCACCATAGTCTTTTAAACAATCATAGCCAAGAACAGTTTCAATCTCATAGTTTTTAAAATACAGAGAAGTTATTACTGCTCCATAATCTAGGAATTTTAAGGATATATATTCATTTTCAAGCTTATATTCATTCATTTTAATATCCATTTGGGAATTTTTTATAAAAATTATATGCTGATGAAATAATATAATTAATATCATTGTATTGAGGGTGCCACTTTAAAATTTGTTGTGCTTTGCTACTATCTGCTACAAGACAATCAGGGTCGCCAGGTCTTCTTTGAGATAATTCTACTGGAATGGGATGGTTTGTTACTTTTCTGGCAGCTTCGATAATTTCTTTTACAGAAAATCCATTTCCATATCCCAAGTTAAATATATCAGAAACTCCACCATTCTGTAAATATTCAACAGCCTTAGTGTGAGCATTTACTAAATCATCAACATGAATATAATCACGAACACAAGTACCATCAAAAGTATTGTAATCATCACCAAAAATGCTTATTTTCTCACGCTTGTTAAGAGGTACTTGTAACACTAAAGGAATTAAATGTGTCTCTGGATTATGGCATTCACCAATTGTTTCAGAATTGCTTGCACCACAAACATTAAAATATCTAAGAGAAACGTAGTTTACATCATGTGCTTTTGCTACCCATTCAATCATTTTTTCCATTGCAAGTTTAGTCTCTCCATAAGTATTTATGGGCTCCTTTTTTGTTTTTTCTGTTATTAACTCTGTATCAGGAATTCCATATACTGCAGCTGTTGAAGAAAATACAATATTTTTAATATTAAAATCTACCATTGCTCTTAGTAAAACTTGCATTCCGTATACATTATTATCATAGTATTCTAAAGGCTTTATAACACTTTCACCTACTAGAGATAGTGCTGCAAAATGAATTATTGTCTCAATTTTATAAGTTGTAAAGATTTTTTCTAATACTTTATAATCTCTAACATCGCCTTTTATAAATAACGCTCTACTATCAATTGCTTCAATAAATCCTGTATTCAAGTTATCAAGAACAATAACTTCTTTTCCATCATCACACATTGCTTTAACTTGATGGCTACCAATATAACCAGCTCCACCAACTATTAATATTGACATAAACTCACCTACCTTATAATTTCTTTAATAATTTCTTCTTTATTGCTACAGTACTTTAAAACATCACAACATTTTAGAATATCTACAAACCTTTTTGCAATTTCATCTTCAATATATTCATCAATATTTTGGTTAGTATATTGAGCTTTTATTTTTTTTGCCCAATTGTAATGGATACTATTATTAATATCAATATTGTCTTTTATAAAAGATTTTACCTCGTCTAATTCTTCTAATAAACGTGCAGGTAGAATTGCTAATCCCATTGCTTCTATTAACCCAATATTCTCTTTTTTTATGTGAAAATATTCTGGGCTTGGATGATATATACCATCTGGAAATTCATCACTTGTAGAGTTATTTCTAAAAATTATTAAAACTTCATATAAATCATCACTTTTTCTACAAATATAATTTAAGGAGTTATTATTGTTATTAATAATTACTTCATTGCTATAGTTAATCCAACTACTACGTATTCTATTTACAGACGATATCATTTTATCTTTAGAATCAGTAGTTAATCTTAATGTAGTTAAATGCCAGCTTAAATACTCTATTTTTACATTGTCTATATTTGTTTCAAATAACGTCTTGGCATGATTTATTGGGAATGTATATATTCCTCCTTGAAAATGATTATGATCTAGAATTGAACCTCCTACAATAGGAATAGAGGCATTATTTCCAATGAAGAAGTTTTTAAACTTATCAATAAAATCAAGTTGAATCTTTATCGTATTATCAGTAATTTTCATATCTCTATGCTTTTTTTCAATTAAGATACAGTGATAATTATAATATAGATAAGGAGAATATTGAAATACCCAATCTTGATTATTTAGCTTT
Source organism: Bacilli bacterium (assembly GCA_047973085.1). Classification (GTDB taxonomy): domain Bacteria; phylum Bacillota_I; class Bacilli_A; order JBKEDG01; family JBKEDG01; genus JBKEDG01. The sequence continues at coordinate 29,482 of JBKEBI010000014.1, forward strand.
AAATTTATTACACGATGGTTGGTTCTTGCTGGATGTTTGACATTTCCTTCAAAGCCTACATTTTCAACACATAATAAACATTTTGGATAAGAAGTAGATTTTACATGCAGTAGCTTTTCAATTTCTATTGGATCTTTTTCAGGCTTTGCTAAGTTTATTGAAATTTCTATTGGATTATCTTCAATTATTCTTTTAAAGTGAATATTTTTAGCTAAATCATTTGCTTTAATATAATTAGTATCTACACATTGGTTATAAAAATTAGTATAAGCACTAACAATATCATTACTTTCAAACATTTTTTGAACTTTGCTAGGTTTTTCGATAAAAATATCAGTTATTTTACTTTCAACAACTTCTTTAGAATAAACAAAGTCTTCTATTCTATTATTTTTAATCGCAATATTAACAAGACTTTTTAAAGAGCTGTATAAATTAGGTTTTGCATCTTCATTATATATAACTTCTTCTTCTCCAATTAATGCGGCTACTCTATTACAACAGTATACTATATCTTGTTTATCAATATAGTTTTTTTCTAAATAAAAATTAACTAAGCTGCTTATATAATTATTCATTATGATCACTAACCAATCCACACTTATCAACAATATTCACATTGTAAATATCACAGTCTAAATTAAATTTATTTTTATATGAAAAAGCAATATTATTTTTGAATTCTTTAATTTTAGATTTTTCTATTATTGCAATCGCACAACCACCAAATCCAGCACCTATCATTCTTGCACCAACTGCTCCTAGTTTAAGAGCATTTTCAACAATATAATCAAGTTCAGAGCAACTGACTTCAAAATTGTCTTTTAATGAATAATGTGCCCTAGTTATGTAATCGGCAAATAATTTAATATTATTACTTTTTAGTGCAACGATAGATTCATTTACGCGCTCTTGCTCGCTAACTGCATGATATGCTCTTTTATAAACATTTTCCTCAAACTGATTTTTAATTTTTTTAAGTTGAAAACTAGAAATATCACATGTGTTTTTCACATTGTAATTTAGATTTATAATCTGTTGTGCTTTTTGACACTCTTCTCTACGAGTATTGTATGCAGAGTCAACCAATCCTCGTTTCTTATTACTATTTAAAATTAAAATAGCATATTCACCTAAGTTAATTGGAATATAATCAAAATTTAATGTATTTGTATTTAGTAGTAAGGCATTATCTTTTTTACCGTTTGCTATTATGAATTGATCCATTATACCACAATTAACACCAACAAATTTATTTTCAGCTTCCTGTGCAAATAGAGAAATTTGCTCATCAGTAAGTTTGAAATTATTTAAGTCATTTAAAATAGAACACATTAATACTTCAATACAAGCACTAGAACTAAGTCCTGCACCATGAGGAAGTGTGCTATCTATGACAAGATTAAAACCTATTTTATTTTCAAAATTATAATTTCTAAGTACACTTAAAACACCGATCATATAATCAGCCCATGTCTTTGTTTTTTTATAAGGTTTAGTAAAATCAACACTAATGGTTTGACTACTATTAACATTTTTGGATTTTAAATTTATAAAATTTGAGTTATTAAGTTCTACATATCCAACAATACCCAAATCAATTGTACATGGAAAGACATTTCCTCCATTGTAATCAATATGTTCACCAATTAAATTAATTCTACCAGGAGAGAAGTATTTTTTCATAAAGTTATTTCCTTTCGTTTTATATAACTATCTCTAATAATTACCTTAGTAGGTATAACTATTTTTTTATGAATAGTATTAGGATTTTTAACTCTTTGTAGAGCTGTTTCTATTGCCTCGACACCCATTTCATTCATATAAACATGTACCGTAGACAGCGACGGGTGAATATATTTTGCTATTTCAATATCATTAAAGCCAAACAACGAAATATCACTTGGAATATTATATCCTGCTTCATGAACAGCCTTATTTACTCCCATAGCAATTATATCATTTCCACAAAATATTACCATAGGGAGTTTAATTTTTTTTTGCAAAAGTTTTTTTGTTAATTTATACCCACTTTCTGAAGTAAAATCACCTTGAAAGACATATTCTTTATTATATAGGTTTAATTGTTTTACTGACTCACTAAAATATAAATAACGTAAATCTTCAATTGCCTCTCCATTTTTTACATATTCAATGCCTCCTATATAGGCAAGATTTTCATACCCATCTGCATTAAACATTTCTACTAAATAATACATAATTTCTTTAAAGTCATTAACAACACTATCATATTTTAAGTTAACTGGAGAATAGTCTACAAAGACAATATTTTCAGTATATAGTGACATTTTTTCTATATCTGTTTCAGAGAACTTTCCAATTGCAATTATGGCATCAATATTTGTAAGATTTGATAGTTCATCATGTTTAAATAAGATTTGTGTGCTGATTCCATGCTTTTCACATTGTTTTTGTGCACTTGCTCTTATATAGTAATAGTAGGGATCAATAATTTCTTGTTCATGATTATACCAATTTACAATAGCAAATTTAAGACCAGAACTTGTTTTTTTAGTTCTATATCCTAATTTATTAGCAGCTGTAATAATATTTTCTCTAGTGCTGTTTGAAATGTTTAAACTAGGATCATTTTTCAAAACTCTAGAGACTGTGGTAATACTAACTCCAGCATATTTTGCTACATCTTTTAAGCTTGCCATTAAAAATCACCTCACTTTGATACCATTATAACAAATTTTTTAGGATTTTAGTAAAAATTTACTATAATATATTGAGAATTTTTTTAATTTTGATATAATGGAATTAATATAAAGCTAAAGAGGAAAAATATATGAGATTAGGTGTGGACTATTATCCTCATTATTTTGAGGATTCAGATATAGAGAAAGAACTAGATAATATATTAGCCTTGAATGCTAATAGTATTCGTATTGGTGATTTTATATGGCAACTTATTGAACCAAGGGAATTAGAGTATGACTTTTCATATTTTAAAAATCTTGTTGAAATCGCAAATGCAAAAGGGATAGAGGTAATGGTATGTACACCAACTTCAACTTTTCCTGCATGGCTAAAAAATAAGCATCCAGACGTGATGATTGTTGATGAAAATTTAAATCCAATTGCTTTTGGAGGAAGAAGAGAATACTGCTACAATTCTGATAACTATCTTAAATATGCAAAGAAGATTACCCAAAAAATGGTGGAGGAGTTTAGAGATTTTGATAATGTAATTAATTTTCAAGTTGATAATGAATTTGGGCATGAAAATAGTGATTATTGTTATTGTGATAATTGTAGAGATAAGTTTAGAAAATATTTAGAAGATAAATTTAAAACAATAGAGAATTTAAATAAAAAATGTGGAAATATATTTTGGTCAAAATCTTACGCAGAGTTTAATGAAATAGAAATACCACGAAAGACTATTACATATCATAACCCGTCAATGCTACTTGAATGGGATAGATTCAGAAGTTACAGTATAAATAAATTTGGAGTAGAGTTAATTAATGTTATAAAAGAAAATAAGTATGAACATCAAGAAATCACACATAACTTTTTTCCAGGATTTTTTAACCTAGGGTATGATCAAAATAAATTAAGTGAGTATTTGGACTTTGTATCATATGATAATTATCCTGTGTGGGGAGGACTTAAGGAGCCGGTAGAGCCGGCTCAAATATCTTTATGTCATGATTATATTAGAGGTTTAAAAAATAAAAACTTTTGGGTGGTAGAACAAATTATGGGAGCTCAAGGGCACGATGTTATAGGTTATTTACCACGACCTAATCAATCAAAAATGTGGAGCTATCATGCTTTTGCACATGGATGCGAAAATATGTTTTATTTTAGCTATCGTACAACAAATATAGGACAAGAGCAGTTTTGTTATGGGCTTGTTGATCAAGATAATATGAATAGAAGAAGGTATCATGAAGCGCAGGAATTCTTTGGTGATATTAATAAATATAGCAATGAGTTAAAAAACCAGATTAATGCAAGAGTTGCTGTTGTATATGATTATGATAATATTTCTCACTGGAAAAGGCAAAGGCAAAGTTCAAATTTTGATTTTATGAATGAAATCCTTAGAATATATCGAGCTTTTTATAACTTAAATCAAAATATTGATGTAATTTCTACTGAGAAAAGTTTTAAAAATTATGATGTGATAATACTTCCAGTAATGCAGATTTTTGATGAAAAATTAAATAAAAAACTTGAGGAATTTGCAAAAGAAGACAAAGTTATTATTTTTACATACAGAAGTGGAATTAAAGATAGAAATGCTAATATTTATTTAGGTAAAACACCACCTTCAATAATAGAAGAGTTAGCAGGAATTAATATTTTAGAAGTTGAATCACTACAATCAGATCAAAGTGTAGATATTCTAGTTGATAATAAAATTTGTAAAGTGGATACTTTTAGAGAAATTCTAGAACTTACTACTGCAGAAAAATTTTCAACATATCTCGATATTGATTTTAAAGATCAAGTTGCAGTTTCACTAAATTCATATGAAAATAGTAAAGTATTTTATATAGGGTGTGGGATTGATGAAGTAGGAGCATTAGAAATTGCTAAGTATAGTTTAAATCATTTGAATGTGAAATATGAGGAAACATCTGATGATTTAGAAATAGTTACAAGAGGTAATATTAAGTTTTACATAAATCATTCAAATAAAGAAATGATTTATAAATCTATAAAATTAGAACCTTATGAAGTACTTGTTTTAGATATTAATTAAGTTCTATTTAAACTTAATTTAATATAAATAAAAAAAAGGAGAAAAATTATGAAAAAGATATTAGGAATTATTTTGTCATCACTTTTAATATTCACAGGATGTGGAAGTGATGATAGTTCAGACACAGTAACTGTTGGTGTAGTTATTTATGATTTTAATGATAACTTTATGTCATTTGTAAAAACGGCTGTAGAAGAAGGTTTTGAAGAAAAGGGTGACGTTGAAGTTAAGCTTGAAAATGCTGAAAATGATCAAGCTAAATTAAATGACAAAGTTGACAACTTAATTGCACAAGGTGTAGATGTACTTGTAATTAACTTAGTAGACACAAGTGCTGGACAAGTAATTGTTGATAAGGCTGCTGCTGAGGATATTCCAGTAGTATTCTTCAACAAAGAACCAGATGCAAGTGTTTTAACTGATAATGAGAATGTTTACTATGTGGGAACAACTTCAGCTGAATCTGGAGAGTTACAAGGTCAATTAATTGCTGATGAGTATGATAATGAAGTAATTAAAGATAATAATGGTGATGGGGAAATAGGGTATGTAATGTTAAAAGGTGAACCAGGACACCCTGATGCTGAGGCTAGAACACAATATGCTGTTGAAGTTGCAGAAGAAAATGGAGTGCCATTAGCTAAGATTGGTGAAGAGGCAGCATTTTGGGATACTGCTCAAGCAAAAGATGCATGTGATGCACTAATTGCAAGTAATAAAGATAGCATTGATGTAGTTATTTCAAATAATGATGGAATGGCTATTGGATGTATTGCAGCGATGAAAGATGCTGGTGTTAGTATTCCAATCTATGGTGTAGATGGTCTACCAGATGCTGTTGATGCTATTGAAACAGGTGACTTAAACGGTACAGTTTTAAATGATCCTAAAAATCAGGGTCAAGCTACAGTTGATTTAGCATATAATTTGGCTAAAGGTAATGATGCTTTAGAAGGAACAGATTGGGAATTAGATGATGTAAACGCTGTTCGTGTTCCTTATGTAAAAATTACTAGTGATAATTTAGATGTAGCAAAGGATGCTTTTGGTAAATAAAATTATTTGAATTAAGGGAGAGATTATAAATGGCTGAAAATCTATTAGAGTTAAAAAATATTTCAAAATCTTTTCCTGGTGTTAAAGCACTTGATACAGTTTCTTTCAATATAAAGAAAGGAACTGTTCATTCTTTAATGGGAGAAAATGGTGCAGGAAAGTCTACATTAATGAAATGCATCTTTGGTATCTATACTAAAGATGAAGGAGAGATTATTTTTGAAGGGAAACCTTTTAATGCAAAAAATTCATTAGATGCATTAAAGCGTGGTGTTTCAATGGTACATCAAGAACTTAATTTGGTTAATGAAAGAAATATTATGGATAATATTTGGCTTGGTAGATATCCAGGAGTTGGCATATTTGTAAATGAAAAAATAATGTATCAAAAAACAAGAGAAGTATTTGAAGAATTAAATATTGATTTAGATCCAAAGACAAAGTGCGGAGATTTATCTGTTTCACAAATGCAAATGGTAGAAATTGCTAAGGCTGTTTCTTACGATTCAAAGTTGATTGTTATGGATGAGCCTACTTCTTCTTTATCAGAAAAAGAGGTTAGTCATCTATTTGATATCATTAATATTTTAAAAAAAAGAGGTTGTTCAATTATTTATATATCTCATAAAATGGAAGAAATTTTGCAAATTAGTGATGAAGTAACTATAATGCGTGATGGTAAACATATAGAAACTAAACATGCTAATGATTTAACTAAAGAAGAAATTATTAAATTAATGGTAGGTAGGGAACTTACAAGTATGTTTCCAGAAAAGACAAATGTTATAGAAGATGTACTTCTTGAAGTAAAGAATTTAACTAGTGATAAATTTGAAGATATTTGTTTTAATTTACGTGAAGGTGAAATTCTAGGAATAGCGGGACTTGTTGGTGCAAGACGTACAGAGCTTGTAGAGACAATATTTGGACTTAGAGGACATGATAGTGGAAAGCTTATTCTAAAAGGAAAAGAAGTGAAAATAAATAATCCTCAAAAAGCAATTGCTTCAGGGATTGCGCTTGTTACAGAGGAACGTCGTGCTACAGGAATTTTTAAAGATTTGTCAGTATCATTTAATACAATTATTGCCAATATAGATACGTACTATAATATATTTAGCCCATTAGGTAATTATAAAAAAATTAAGGCTGATGTTGAATGGTCAATTGATTCAATGAAGATAAAGACTCCACATTCAAATACCAAAATAGGTAATTTATCAGGTGGAAATCAACAGAAGGTAATTCTAGGTAAGTGGTTGCTTACTAAACCAGATGTTTTATTACTTGATGAACCAACTCGTGGAATAGATGTTGGAGCTAAGTATGATATCTATAGTTTAATATTGGATTTAGCTAATAATAAAAAAGGTTGCATAGTTATTTCAAGTGAGATGATTGAGTTGCTTGGAATTACAGATCGTATAGTTGTTATGTCAAATGGAAAAGTTGCAGGGATAGTTAAAACAAGTGAAACTTCACAAGAAGAAATTTTAGAACTTGCAGCAAAATATGTATAAGGGGGCATTTTATGGATAATAAAAAAATGAAGAAATTACTATGGGATTCAGCAATCTATATTGTATTGTTAGCCTTAATAATAGTGATAATAGTAACAGAACCAAGTTTTTTAAGTTTAAAAAACTTTGAAAATATCTTTAAGCAATCATCAACAAAGCTAATTATATCTTTAGGTGTTGCAGGAATAATTATAACACAAGGTACAGATCTTTCGGCAGGAAGACAAGTAGGTCTTGCAGCACTAGTATCTGCCTCTCTTTTACAGATGAGTACATATGCAACAAAATACTATCCAAACTTAGCGCTTGATAATGGCTTTGATGTGTTTCTAGTAATACTAGGAGTAATGGCTATAACTGCAGTTATTTCTGGAGCAAATGGATTTATTGTTTCTAAATTAAATGTAACACCATTTGTTGCTACACTTGGAATGATGACAATTGTATTTGGTATTAATAATATTTATTTTGAAAAAAATCCTCATGGAGCAACGCCTATAAGTGGATTTATAAAGCAATTTAAAACTCTTGCTACAGGTGAAATTTTTGGTTTTATTCCAATAATTGTATTAATTGCAATAGTCACAACAATAATAGTTTACATATTATGGAATCATACTAAATTTGGAAAAAATATGTATGCAATAGGAGGAAATCCAGAAGCTGCTCAAGTTTCAGGAGTAAATATCATTTTATATACGGTACTTGTTTACATGTTAGGTGGAGCTTTATATGGACTTGCAGGTGCACTAGAAGCAGCAAGGATAACAAGTGTATCATCTACATTTGGAAATATGTATGAACTTGATGCTATTGCAGCAGCAGTTGTAGGTGGAGTATCTTTTAGTGGAGGTGTTGGTAAAGTTCAAGGTGTTATTGCAGGGGTATTGATATTTGCTGTAATAAGCTATGGGCTTACATACATAGGTATAACTCCATTTGTACAGATGATTATAAAAGGTGTCATTATCATTTTAGCAGTTGCTATTGATGCACAAAAAAATAAAATAAGTACTTAATATAAATTTAGAGTTTTATTTATAAATATAACCCCTATGTAAATTTTTTACATAGGGGTTATTGTATATTCTTTGCATTAAAATAGCGTTGTGATACAAACTTAAATAGTTATATATAATTTAAGTTTGATGTTTTAAAATAATAGCTTCCGCACAAGTAATGTTTAATTGTTTTCTCAATAATTTTTATGTTAAACTATTTCAAAAAACTCTTCTAAGGTTAAATTGTTTTCATATAGATACGTAGCAAGCTCTTCACCAACATATCTAAAATGCCAAGGTTCATAGACATAAGTTGTAATGTTTTCTTTACCCTCAGGGTATCTAAGAATAAATCCATATTTGTGTGCATTACTTGCAAGCCACTCTCCCTCTTTTGTCTGTCCAAATTCACTAGAAAAATTTTTACTTGTGTCATTTAAATTCCCGACATCTACAACAAGCCCTGTTTGGTGTTCACTGGCTCCAAGAAAAGCACTGAATGTTATTGCCTCTTCATAACCGTGTTGTGCTACATAATTATTAAATAAATTATTTTGATAGCTGTAACTTCTATACGCTGAGGTAACAGTTAATGAAAACCCTACATTATTAGCATCATCAAACATATTTTCTAAGTTAGGCATAATGTCAGATCTTACTTGATTATTTTCTCCTGTGTGTTGTGAACTGACAGTAATTGCAGCAAGGTTTTTAGGAACATAATCTTGGCTAAGCCTTCTTTTTTTATTAATTACTGCTGTAATTGACTCTTGATTTGCAGCAATACTATAATCATCTATAATTTGATCATTATTTATAGTTCCTATTTCAAAATGGGAAATATCACTTAAGTCATAAACAATTTTTTTATCAAAATTAAAAGTTACTTTCTCAAGTTCACTAACAATAAACTTATATTCTGATATTTCTAAATCATTGTTCTTTAAAACTTTATCTTGAATATTGAAATCTCCATTAATTTCAATATGATATTCATTCTGATTATCTTCAATAAATTTGTGATTAATTTCTATGTTGCTTGCTTTAAAGTCACTATTTATTTTGTTTTTAATAAATTCTTTTTTTTCACTAATTGAAGTATTTAGATCAACGTCATCTAAACTTTTAACCTCAAATGTTTCCTCATCAAAATAAACTTTGATTGTTTGATTTTCTGCTTTTGTATAAATAAATACAAATGTAAAAATAAGTATTATACAAATTGACAAAACTATATATTTTTTCATAACTACCTCTTACATATTATCTTATAATTGATATACTAAAAGTATAAATAATAAATTTATTATATCATAAGTCTTTTATTATTTAAATACTGCAAATAAAAAGGCTGATTTCAGCCTTATAAAATATGTTTTTTAATAATACCTGCAATTGCACTTAATAATATAAAGATAATCGCATAATTTTTAAATCCAGTTTCAGGTAAAATATCAGTAGATTCTTTAGACACGTTTGCTTGAATCTTTTGTTGATATGATGCAATGTATGTAATATCATTTAGTACTTGATCTGGGTCAACGCTATCATCTGTTGTCCACCCTAAGAATTCATATCCACTATCAACACTTAAGCTTGGTTCAACAGGATTTGCATCTCCTGCACAAACTTCAAATGAAGCTGTATCTACACTCCCATGGCTAGCTGCATTATAAAATACAGTATACATTGTTGAGTTATATTTAACATCTCCTAACGAATATGCTGGTGACGTAGTAAAATTTATAAGTGCTCCATCACCTACATCCACTGTAAATGAAAGAATTACACTATCAATCGCAGTTGGGAAACTGACGTGTACCCTACCTAAATCAGGTGAATCTCCACCAGTTGGGCCAGTCGTTAAATCTGGATTACCAGCTACTGCTGAATAACCTGTTATGATATTATTTGATATGTTTAACATCGTTGATGATGATGTAATATCTGGTAACACCGGCACTCCGTCATAATATCCTGTCACAGTAACAGATTCACGGCGATCATATTGATCATCCATACCATCAATATCGTATAAATCAAATTCTACATTGTTGTAACCAATTCCTGGAACGCCAAGGTTAATTTTTCGCTCAACTATTGCATTAGTATTATTATATAGAAAAAATCCAATATGCAATGTTTCCTCTGGCATCCCAGATTGCATATATACACTATCCGTAATGTAAGTGTAACTACTCATATCAAGATTCTCAACAGAAATATCACCACAATCAGATGAATAAACGTTTTGCTCCCCCATTGTATAACTCACGTTTGACCAACCTAGTGTATTAATATTACTTGATTCTGCATGTATATTATTAACTTTTGTTGTAGATATTAGTACCATAATGAAAAATATTAGTCCAAATTTTACCTTTCTCATATTATACACCCCTTTTGCTTTATTATAGCATGGCATTATATATTTGTAAAGTAATTATGCTTTTTAAAAATAGAGTGGATGTGTATTTACAATGAGGAAAAATTATTTTTCATAATAATTATTTTATATCTCTAAATAAAATAAGTAATTTATTAAAAACCTATCGAACTAGCTATGAACAATTTATCTAATTTAAAGTGTAAAATAATGAAGTATTATTAGTAAAAAATAGTAATATATTCAAACTATATTATCATAAAAAAATATGCTATAATATAATTTGTGAATTGGAGTGATATTATGGGTTTAAAAGTTAAAACAGGATGGGTTCCAAAGCGGTATGGTGAAATCTTATTTCCTCACAAAAGTGAAATTGTTTTGTTGCGTGGTAGAGGTTGTTTTCATTCAAAATGTAGTTTTTGTGATTATTACTTAGATAAAAGTGGAGATTTAAAACAAAACTTTGATTTAAATAAAGAAGTGTTAGATAATGTTTCTGGAAAACATCTTGAACTTGAGGTGATTTGTTCTGGGAGTTTTCAAGAGTTAGATGCTCAAACTTTAGAATATATAAAACAAATTTGTGAAAGTAAAAATATTATAAAACTAAGTCTTGAATGTCATTATAAATATAAAAATAGTCTTTCAAAATATAAAGATTTTTTTTATCCAACAGAAGTCAACTTTAGAATAGGTGTTGAATCTTTTGATGTTAATTGGCGAGAAAATTTAATGAATAAAAATATGGGTAATGTAGATGCAGTTGAAATAAGCAGGTATTTTGATTATTGTAATTTGCTTGTTGGAGTTAAGTCACAAACAAAGAAGCAGATAAGAAATGATATAGAAATTGCAAAAGCAAACTTTAAAAGGATTTGTATAGGAGTATTTGAATCAAATGGAACAAAAGTAGAAAGAGATGAAGACTTAGTTAAGTGGTTTATACATGAAATTGTACCAGAACTTAGAAAGGATAGTCGCTTTCAGCTTTTAATTGAGGTTAGTGATTTTCCACTAGGAGATGGTTGTATGAGTGAGGTTAAGTATGAGTAATGAGTTGTTATTAATTTTAAGTGTAGTTTTATATTTTGGTTCAATTTTAATATTATTTAAATATTTTGGTAAAATGGGATTGTTTTTATGGATAATTTTATCTACACTATATGCAAATATTGAAGTGCTTCTTCAAGTCGATGCTTTTGGACTGGATATGACTCTTGGAAATGTTTTATTTGGCTCAACATTTTTAGCTACGGATGTATTATCAGAAAGATATGGTAAAAGTTATTCTAGTATTGGAATGAGGTTAGGAGTTGCCACTACAATTAGTTATATTGTTTTTTCAAATTTTTGGCTATTATTTACACCAAACCAGTATGATTTTGCTCATTCTGCAATGGAAACTTTATTTACTCCAGTATTTAGAATAGCAATTGCGGGAGTAATTGTGTACTACATTTGTCAAAAAATAGATATATTTTTATACCATTATATATGGAAGTTTACTACAGAAAAGTCAAATGATAAAAAAAAGTTTTTATGGCTTAGAAATAATGGTTCTACAGTTATCACACAGCTTATTAATAATTTGTTATTTACATATTTGGCATTTGCAACGATTGAAGTAGGAAATTTTAAATTAGAGGGCATTACAAGTGAATCTACTGTACTATTTAGTATATTTATTACTGGTTGGATTATTATGTCGCTTATTGCACTAGTGGATACTCCAATTTGCTATTTATGTCGTAAGATGAAAGTTAATGAAGTAATTTAATAATTATAATTTTTAAAGAGATATTTTAAATTGTGAATAAAAACATTGAAATTTATTTTGTATTGAATTTTGATGTTTTTTTAATTAATAAAAAAGGAAAATTATATAAAAAGGGTAATAAATAGATTTAATTCGTGAAGAGGTAATTTATAACAATTTTACTAGAATTATCAAAATTAAGAATTAATACATGTGTTATGTTAATAAAATGTAAGTTTTATCAATGAAATATTAATAAAATACTTTAATTTACAGTTTCAGCATGATATAATTTAAAAAATTAAATTTAGATAAGGAGAATATAATGAGAAATCAAAAAGTAAGGCGGAAATGTAGAATAGTATTGTTTGCACTTTTGATTCAAGCTTCTTTGTTTGTAAATATACCATCAAAAATTGAAGCCACAAGTAGTGAGGAGACTTCAGAAAATATAAGTACTGAAATTAGCGAAGAAGTTGTAAGTGATAATAGCGCTGATGAAGTTAGTGAGGTTAAGTTCACTACACGAGCAATTACGAATTTAAATTCAATCATAGTTTATTATGTTGATGAAGAAACAGGAGAGCAAATTGCACCGGCTTTCAAAACTTTACTTGCAACAGGTGAAGAGTGGTCTGCGACTTCTCCAACAATTGGAGGATATACGCTAACTG